>JBOFCH010000058.1:0-9057 GCA_051645985.1 Plesiomonas sp.
CCCAGATGCACCCCGTCAAAGTTACCAATCGTCAGAACACAGCCGTGATGCTGTGGCTTGATGTTCTGAATACCGCGGATCAGCTCCATGGGCACGTTACCCTGTCAGATCTTATACAAAATTATCGCCGATTATACCGCATCCGCCCCGATTGTCTTAGTGCGAGATGTCAGTATCTGCGCGTAAATGGCGCGGACGTACCCCAAGCAGCAGTAAGACCGCAAAATAGACCAGTGCCGCCAATGCAATCAGCCCTGCCAGCCACAGCATGCGGATCCCGTTATGCTGAGCCTGCCATAAGGTCAACGCGGGCATGCAGTAACTCACCGCGGCAGCCATCACCAGACCGGCCAGCACCACCTTAGCAATGAAGATGGCGCTGCTCCGCTGAATACGGTACACCCCGCTCACTGACAGCCCTCGGTACAACAGCCACGCGTTGAGAGTACCGGACATTGCCGATGCCATCGCCAAACCGACATAACTGAACGGGATAGCCAACAGGTTAAAGCCCATGTTACTGATCATGGAAATGATGCCGTAGCGAACCGGTGTTTTAGTGTCTTGCCGTGCGTAATAGCCCGGCGCTAACACTTTGATCAGCATGAAGCTCACTAAGCCGGCATTAAACGCCAACAGTGACAACGAAGCGGCATTCACGTCAGCAAACGTGAACTCACCGCGCATAAACAGCACCATCATCATCGGTTTAGCCAGCACCATGATGCCGCACATGGCTGGCATACCGAGCAGAAAAATCATCCGCACGCCCCAGTCCATAGTTTGGCTAAAGCGAAGGCTGACCGCCTCACTCGCGTCTTTTTCCGAGTGGCGGCGCGACAGGGCGGGCAAAATTACCGTGGCAATCGCGATCCCGAATAGACCGAGTGGAAACTCCAGCAGCCGATCGGAGTAATACAGATAGCTGATCGAGCCGGTCATCAGGAAACTGGCAATAAAGGTGTCGAGCAGCAAGTTGATCTGGCTAACGGATACCCCGAACAGCGCTGGGATCATCAGGGTGCGAATTTTTTTCACCCCCGGATCATGCCAAGCCCATTTCTGCTTCACCAGCAAACCGGCTTTTTTCATGTAGGGCAACTGGAACAAAAACTGCAACAGACCGCCCAAGAAAATACCGAGCGCCAAGCCCACTTCCGGATACTGGGTATGCGGCGCAATCCAAATCGCCGCCCCAATCATCGCCACATTCAGCAGCACCGGCGAAAAGGCCGCCACGCCAAATTGGCCGAGGGTATTGAGCACCGCGCCAGACAACGCCACCAAAGTGACAAACCACAGATAAGGGAAAGTAATGCGCAGCAAAAAAGACGCCAGCTCATATTTACCCGCATCTGGCCCGCCATTGAGCCAATCTAAAAACCAGCCAGTACCGAAAATCGCCGCCACCACCGGCGAGCCAATCATCGCCAGCAAGGTCACAATGGTGACCAAGCCGCCTAACGTACCGGAGACCTTAGCGATAAATTCGCGGGTCTTGGATAAATCACCGTCTTTTTGGTATTCAGTCAGTACCGGTACAAAGGCCTGCGAGAACGCCCCCTCGGCAAACAGGCGGCGTAAAAAGTTAGGAATACGGTTAGCAAACAGGAACACATCCGCGGCGGCACCGGCACCAATCATGTTGGCGATAACGACATCCCTGACCAAACCCAGCACCCGGGATAACAAGGTCATCGAACTGACAACCAACCCGGATTTCAACAATCGCTTACTCAAGATTTACCCACTCGTTGAAATACGTCTCTGACGCTGTATTCCAGCGTTGAAAGCTGTTAAAATTGTCCGTCATAATAACCGTCATGCGCTGCTTGTACCAGCCTTGGGAAAGCGGCGTTTATTTGCACAAATCCATTGACAAAAGAAGGCGAAAAAGGCATAGTCCTCGGCCTTTGAAATGTCCAAAAAGTTATATTTGGGAGTTGGACCTTGGCTAATATCAAGTCTGCTAAGAAGCGCGCTGTCCAAGCTGAGAAGCGTCGTCAGCATAACGCTAGCCGTCGCTCCATGATGCGTACTTTCGTTAAGAAAGTTTACGCTGCGATTGCGACCGGTAACAAAGAAACTGCGATGACCGCATTTGCCACCATGCAACCAGTTCTGGATCGCATGGCTAGCAAAGGCCTGATCCACAAGAACAAGGCTGCGCGTCATAAAGCAAATCTGGTAGCTCAAATCAAAGCAATGTAATCATTGCCTGATTTAAGACACCAAAAAAAACCGGCTTAATGCCGGTTTTTTTTTGCCTGTTTGCCTCATACTACTACACTACATCAGACGGCTTGACGCTTTACGTCGGCCAACAAGACCGACGCCCAACACTCAGCGCATCAGTGAAAAATTCAGTCCAGTACCCCGAGAGTTACCGATCCTGATAGTTTCCGATCCAGATAGATAGTTAGTTAAGGTTAATCGGCAGAATGCGCTGTCGACTCACTATGAAGCGCCGCCACCGGTTCGGTAGGCTGCTCTGCGGCGCAGTACAACCGATGCAAAGTGCGGATCACTTCCGCCACGGCATAGCTACTCAACGAATAATAGACGGTCTGCGCTTCTTTACGGGTTTTCACCAGCCCATCGCGTCGCAACCAGGCCAGATGTTGTGACAGTGCCGATTGCGATAAACCCAGCCGCTCGCTGAGCACGCCCACCGACACTTCTTTATCCTGTAAATGACATAAAATAAACAACCGGTGCTCATTGGCCATCGCCTTCAGCAGCGTCACGGCCTGGCCTACATTACGCTCCATGTGTGCAATTTCAGACATATCTTTCATCATAGGTTCACAAATACACCCGTTGTAATGCTGCAACTATGCAACACGATGACTACTCTTCTCCGAGCATAACGCCGAGTTGGCCGGAAAACAAATCCGTGAAATCTTCACCACAGACCCGTTTTACCGCCGGATGTTGAATCATCCGATCGGCAAAAATGGCGTAATACTCTTCACATAACGTCGGCACTTTACCCAGCTCGACGGTCTGCCCGTCGCTACTCAGTTCGGCCACATACAAAGATGGCGCAACAAAGATGGCATTATGATAATGACCAAACGCCTTCATCAGCGCGGCATCATCAAACTCGCCCAGAATTTGGACATGTAACCCCTGCTGATCCAACCACGTCAACAGTTTGCGCCCGAGCGCGGAGCGTCGCCCCGGCATCAACAGTTTGCGCTCTTGCAAGCAAGCCGGAAACGGTGCCTGCGGCGCGGGCTGCCGACACAAAAAACTGATCCCACACTCACCCAGCTTGACCGAAAACAGCCCTTCGCTTTGCGACGAATCGACCGGACAATCCGACAAGATCATATCCAGCTTGTGCTGACTGAGCTGCTCTAGCAGCAATTCGTGGGTCGATTCAAAACAGCGCAGATGGATTTGTTCACTAGGCGGCACCGCGGTTTGCAGCACCCGACTGACCAAACGCTTAGATAACGCATCCGCCACCCCCACATCGAACAGGATATTGGCCTCTTTGCGGTAGTTGACGATATCGAGCATTTCTTGGCTCAGAGAGAACATCCGCTCGGCATAGCGGTAGACCAGTTGCCCCAGCTCGGTCGGCTCCAGACCACGGCCACTGCGTTTAAACAGTTTGCCATCTAAGCGCTGCTCTAAAGCACGGATCTGACCGGTCACGGTTTGTGGGGTAAGGAAAAGGGTTTCGGCAGCTTTGGCTACCGAGCCGTGTTTGCACACAGCCCAGAAGTAGTACAGATGATTAAAATTCAGGTGCGACATACGCCTCTCACTTCATTAGCGGCTGCCACACCAGTATGCCGCCGGTCATGCTCTCTGACCAGCGGCATATCGGTTAACTGCTCCGCAGCATTAACGCTTGGACTGTGCTGGCAGCACCATCCGCAGCAGGATGTAACCCACCACGGCGGCCGTGGTCGATCCCATCAAGATCCCCAGACGGGAGAACACGCCATACTCCAGCCCGGCATGCTCAAAGGCCAGTGAGGCAATGAACATCGACATGGTAAAACCAATGCCGCACAGCACCGATACCGCAAAGATGTGGCGGAAAGAGATCCCATCCGGCAATTTAGCCAGACCCAGCTTTACGGACAGCCAGCTGAACGAGAAGATCCCCAGTGGCTTACCGATAAACAGGGCCACCGCAATGCCCAGCGGCAGAGCCGAGGTCAGTACATCCAGTGAAATGCCTTTCAGTGACACACCCGCGTTAGCAAATGCAAATAGCGGCAGGATCAGATAGGCCACCCATGGGTGCAAGCTGTGCTCCAGATGCTCCAGTGGACGCTTCTCTTGCGCTTTTAATGGCACACAGAAGCCTAAGATCACCCCAGCCAGCGTGGCATGCACACCGGATTTAAGCAGGCTAACCCATAACACTACCCCCAGCAGCATATACGGGCTGATCGATGCCACGCCTCGGCGGTTCATATAGATAAGGCCCGCAGCGGCAGCCAATGCAATCCCGAGCGCGATTATCGACAGTTGGCTGGTATAGAACAGGGCAATAATGACAATCACGCCCAGATCGTCAATGATGGCCAATGCCAGCAAGAACACCTTCAGGCTAACCGGCACCCGCTTACCCAGCAGCGCCATGATCCCCAAAGCGAAGGCAATATCGGTGGCAGCCGGAATAGCCCAACCGGCCACGGCCACCTCATTGTGACCGTTAAATGCCAGATACAGCAGTGCCGGTGCTAGCATACCGCCCAGTGCCGCAATCGCGGGGAAAACCGCCTTTTCTTTGCTGTTGAGCGCCCCCACCAGCATTTCACGTTTAACTTCTAACCCGACCAGCAGGAAGAAAATGGCCATCAGGCCGTCGTTGATCCACAGCAGCAATGGCTTGTTGATCAGCAAACTGCCGAACTGCACCGCCACCGGCACTGCGAGAAACTGATCATAGATCCCCTCAAGGCTGGTGTTGGCAAGCAACAGCGCCAGAGCGGAGGCAATGATCAATAAAATCCCCCCCGCAGACTCCAGCCGTAAGAACTGACGAATCATATCGGTCATGACGGAACTCCAAAACTTTTACGAACACTATGCAATCGCTATGCAATCTGTCGCGTGTGAACTCTTATCTCGCAGTCTAAAACAGAAGGTTTGCTCGATAAAATCGTTTCTATTGATGTTAATCATCGGAAATACCGATCTTTATAAATTAGCGCTAATTTAACATGCGTTATCGAGAAACCACGCCCTTTTAATCTGCTCGTTTTAACATTCTGTGCGGCCATCGGCTTTTCTGGCCGGATGAAATATATCTGTAATATTTCATCGCTAGGATCTGCGGCAACCAAACTTTTGTAACAAATCTGACATCAGAGAGTCATATGAACGAGATGCCCAACACTCAAACTGGCACCAGCCGCTCCCCGCTGACGACGCTGTTTTCCTGGTTGGTATTGCTCTTCGCCCTTTATCTGCTTTTACTGGCCGTGGCCATGGTTGGCGACGGCTTTAAACTGGCTGCCGGAACCCAAGCGCAGGCATTGTTTGCCTTTGCTGAGCATCCACTGGCTGGGCTGATGGTCGGCCTGCTGGCTACCGCACTGATCCAATCCTCCAGTACCGTGACCTCGATTATCGTCGGTCTGGTGGCCGGCGGCCTGCCGATTGCAACCGCTATTCCGATGATCATGGGGGCCAACATTGGTACTACCCTGACCAACACCTTGGTGAGTTTAGGCCACCTGCGTTGCAACAATGAATTTCGCCGCGCCTTTGCTTGTGCCACCATCCATGACTTTTTCAACCTGTTGGCAGTGCTGATCTTCCTACCTCTGGAGATGGCGTTTGGTATTCTGGCGCACATCAGTGAGTGGCTGGTCGCCCCACTGTCAAGCTCTGGCAACCTGAACTATGTCGGTTTTGACTTCATCAAACCGCTGACCAAGCCGGTTGTTGCCATGCTCAAGAGCCTGCTCAGTGGTATGTCACCAACACTGGCCGGCACTCTGATGGCGCTGCTCGGTATTGCGCTGATCATGGCGGCCATCACTGTGATGGGTAAGTTGCTCAAGGGCCTGATGGTTGGCCGTGCACAAGAGGTACTCAAACACGCCATCGGCCGCGGCCCTCTGCACGGGATCACTTCCGGCGCGGCTGTAACCGTATTGGTACAATCATCATCTACCACCACCAGTTTGATGGTGCCGTTTGTCGGTAATGGTCTGCTGAGTCTGCGTGAGGTCTACCCGTTTACGCTGGGTGCCAACATCGGTACCTGTATTACTGCACTGCTGGCCGCCACGGCAATCTCCGGCCCGAATGCGCTGCTGGCGCTGCAAATCGCGCTGGTACACTTGAGCTTTAACGTACTGGCCGTGGCGTTGATTTACGGCATCCCGACTCTGCGCCGTTTACCTTTGCGAGCAGCGGAAGGTCTGGCGGCACTGGCGATTAAAAACCGTATGGCGGTTGTCGGATATCTGGGTGGGGTATTCTTTGTCCTGCCGGGTTTGCTGCTGCTAGCAACGCGCTGATCAGCGTGCATAACCCTGTACTTGACGGCCTGCCTACGCAGGCCGTTTTTTTATCGGTTGGTCGTTATCCCTGTTTTATCCAAGCTCGGTATACTCGCCTCACGCACCTCGTTCTGTGTAACTCTCAATCAATCGCCCTACTATAGCTATATACCTATAGCCATACCTTTAGCGGTACCACTGGCTCACTCAAGCTGCGCATAGATACAAAAAAAGCGCCCCGCATGGGGCGCTTGATAGATAATTCACCACGTTGACTACCACCGGCAAAACTGGTGGTAGATAAACGTTTATACCGCGACAGGCGCTTTGATCGCCGGATGTGGATCATAACCGACAATCTCGAAATCCTCGAACGCATAGTCGAAGATAGAGTCCGGTTTACGCTTGATCAGCAGTTGTGGCAATGGGCGCGGCTCGCGAGACAGCAACAGTTCGGTCTGCTCCATGTGGTTTAGATACAAGTGAGTATCACCACCGGTCCAGACAAAATCGCCCACCGCCAGATCGCACTGCTGAGCCAACATGTGGGTCAGCAAAGCATAGCTCGCAATGTTAAACGGCAGGCCGAGGAACACATCGCATGAGCGCTGATATAACTGACAAGAGAGCTTGCCATTCGCCACATAGAACTGGAACAGTGCATGGCATGGCATCAGCGCCATTTGATCCAGCTCACCGACGTTCCATGCGGACACGATAATGCGACGCGAATCGGGATCATGCTTCAGTTGCTGCACCACCGTGCTGAGCTGATCGAGGGTACGGCCATCGGCCGCCCCCCAAGCACGCCACTGCTTGCCATAGACCGGGCCTAAATCGCCATTGTCATCGGCCCACTCATCCCAAATCGTCACGTTATTCTCGTGCAGATAACCGATATTGGTATCGCCCTTCAGGAACCACAGCAGCTCATGGATGATGGAGCGCAGGTGACAGCGCTTGGTGGTCACCAACGGAAAACCCTGAGACAAATCGAAACGCATCTGATGACCAAAAATGGAGCGAGTACCGGTACCGGTACGGTCGTCTTTCTCGGCACCTTCCGCCAAGATTTTACGCATCAGATCTTGATATTGTTGCATGTTATCCCCGTACAGCAGTCACAGGATGGCGACGATATGCCCACAGGATCAGCGCCAGTCCGCCCAGCACCATCGGCACAGACAGCAACTGTCCCATCGTCAACCAGCCATCGAAAAAGCCCAGTTGTGCATCCGGCTCACGGAAGAACTCACAGAAGATACGGAACAAACCGTAAAACAGCAGGAACATGCCGGAGACACTGCCGGTTGGGCGCGGGCGACGCACAAACAGGTTCAAAATAATAAACAGCACCAGACCTTCGAGGAATGCCTCATACAGTTGCGACGGATGGCGCGGCAGCGGGCCGCCGTCCGGAAACACCATGGCCCAAGGCACATTGGTTACCCGTCCCCACAGTTCACCGTTGATGAAGTTACCAATTCGCCCCATCCCCAACCCAAACGGGATCAACGGAGCGATAAAATCGGCCACGGTGAAAAAAGTCCGCTTAGTACGGTACGCGAAAACCAGCATCGCCGTAATGACCCCGATCAGGCCACCGTGAAATGACATGCCGCCATCCCACACTTTGAACAGGTACAGCGGGTTATCCAAAAACAGATCGAAATTGTAAAAAATCACATAGCCGATCCGGCCGCCCAAGAAGACCCCGAAAAAGCCAGCATACAGCAGGTTTTCAACTTCATCTTTAGTCCAGCCACTGTTAGGTTTGGCCGCCCGGCGGTTAGCCAGCCACAGGGCAAACACAAAGCCCACCAGATACATCAGTCCGTACCAGCGCAGGGCTAACGGTCCGATATGGAAAATAACCGGATCGATCTGTGGAAAGGTCAGATAGCTACTATTCATCAGCGTGTTACCACAACATTTTTAATGCAATAAAGACCAAAAGAGCGGCAAATCCTTTTTTCAGGATAGGTACCGGTAAACGGCTGACCAAATTCGCGCCAACCTTGGACGTTTGTACCGACGTCACGGCAATACAGGCCAGTGCGGGCAGATAGACATAACCCAAACTGTAAGCCGGCAAATCACTCACATGCCACCCGCTGATTATCAGGGTTATCGATCCCCCAACGCCCAGCATCATGCCACAAACGGCCGACACCCCGATGGCAATCCGCATCGGCACCGAGTGCCAATTCAGATAAGGAACGGTCAGGCTGCCACCGCCAATACCGGCCAAGCTGGAGAAGATACCAATCAAGCTTCCGGCAGTAAACAACCAGCCACGTGACGGTAATGGATGCTCGGCACGAGCCTTTACCGATAGCGCCATTTGTAGCGCCAAGAACAAGACCAAAACCCCAAACACTTTGCTGATCATATCCGACGGGATCAAGGTGATCAGATGGGCACCGATCACCGCGCCAATAATCCCACCCGGCACCATCGCTTTCACGATAGTCCAGTTCACATTGCCCAATTGGTGGTGACGCCACGACGAGGAGACCCCTGTCAGTACAATCGATGCCAGCGACGTTCCCAACGCAATTGGCATCAGGTGCTC
>JBOFCH010000059.1:0-9883 GCA_051645985.1 Plesiomonas sp.
TGCATCGAGCAAGTGGTGGCGGCAGTACGTAAAGTCGATGGTCAGTTGCTGATCACCGCCGACCACGGTAACGCTGAGCTGATGAAAGACCAAACAACCGGTCAGCCATTCACCGCCCACACCAGCCTGCCAGTACCGCTGATTTATGTCGGAAAACCAGCCGAAGCCGTAGTCGGTGGTAAGCTGTCTGACTTGGCACCAACCATGCTGAATCTGATGGGGATGGAAATTCCGGCAGAGATGACTGGCAAGCCGCTGTTTATCGTGAAATAATTTTCACATGCGTAATACATACGGCTCACGTTTCAGTCAGTGGTATACCGGTGCAATCTGCACCGGTATGTTGCTGTGCGCGCCGTATGCCCCTGCCGCGCCCCAATCGGCGTTGCAGGGGGTGCAACAAGAAATTGCCCAACAAGTCAGTAAAGTGGCCGCGCAGCAAGATCAGCGCCAGCAACTGCAACAGGCACTGCGTAAACAGGATCAATCGATCAGCTCCGCCAGCAAAGTACTGCGCCAAACCGAACAACGGCTGACTCGCTTGCAACGGGATCTCACACGGTTAACCGCGTCAATCAGCGAACTGGAAAAACAGCAACAGCAGCACCAGCAGCGCTTAGCTGCCCAACTGGATGCGGCCTACCGGCAAGGTAAACAGGGCCAATTGCAGGCCATGCTGTCTTCCGATGATCCGGCCCGTGCCGAACGCATGCTGCATTATTACCGCGCTATCAATGAAGAGCGCCAAGCGGTAATGAATGAGATCAGTGTTAACCAGCACGAATTGCAGCAGCAAAAAGACGAACTGCAAGCCAAACAAAAAGAGCAAACCGAACTGCTCTCAACCCAAAAGCAGCAGCAGGATAAATTGCAACAAGCCCGCAATGCGCGCAAGAAAACCTTGAGTGCACTGGAAGCCGACCTGCAACAAAACCAGCAAAAGCTGGCCCAGCTGAAGCTTAACGAACAACGCCTGCGTGATCAGATCGCACGGGCCGAGCGCGAGGCCAAAGCCCGCGCCGAACGCGAAGCGCGCGAATTGGCGCGCAAACAAGCCGCCGAAGAAAAACGCACCGGCAAACCGTATGTGCCCAATGATCGCGAGCGCGCCTTAATGGCGCAAAGCGGGGGCCTCGGTCGCCCGGCCGGTCAACATATCTGGCCGGTACGCGGCAATATCCTGCACCGCTTTGGTGATAGCCAAGAAGGTGAACTGCGCTGGAAAGGCATGGTGATTGCCGCCCCAGAAGGCAGCGAAGTGCGCGCCATTGCTGACGGCAAAGTGTTGTTGGCCGACTGGCTACAAGGCTACGGTCTGGTGATGGTAGTCGAGCACGGTAAAGGCGACATGAGCCTGTATGGCTACAACCAGACCGTGTTATTCCAACCGGGTGACAACGTCAAAGCCGGGCAGCCGATTGCCTTGGTCGGTGACAGTGGTGGTCAAGGTAGCGCCGGTTTGTATTTTGAAATCCGCCGTCAAGGACAGGCCGTTAACCCGCGCCCATGGCTAGGTGGCTAAGCGGCGTGGCAAACTCAGCACGACCTCCATCCCGTCTTTCACTGGCTGTCACCGCGATTCTCTCGGCGACCAGACGCTGTATATCATGTCGCACATCCCTCGCGTTGCTACTGAGCTGCACTCTGGCCGGCTATGCCCATGCCGGTAAACTGGCGATTGTGATTGATGATGTGGGTTACCGCCCCGCCGATCAGGCGGTGATGCGCTTGCCTTTGCCGGTGACGGTGGCCATCTTACCGGTCGCCCCGCATGCCGCGCGGATGGCTGAACAAGCCGCGCAACAACAACGCGATGCGTTAATCCACATGCCGATGCAGCCACGCGGTAGTACGCGAGTGGAAGCTGGCGCCCTGCATACGGGGATGGATGCCGCTGCCGTTCGTCGCACACTGGAGCACGCCTTACAGGTGGTGCCGCACGCACGTGGCCTGAATAATCACATGGGCAGTGCCGCCACCGCCGATCCTGCGTTGATGCAGCTGTTGATGCAAGAGCTGAAAACTCGCCATCTGCTGTTTCTCGATAGCCGCACCACGGCGGCCACGGTCGCCGAATCCACCGCCCGCCGTTTGGGCGTGCCGACCCTACGCCGAACGGTGTTTTTAGACGACAATAACAGTCTGACCAAGGTGCAAGCCGAGTTTCAGCGTGCTGTCAGCATGGCGCGCCATAAAGGCTGGGCGGTGGCCATCGGCCATCCGCGTCCGAATACCCTGAAAGTCTTGCAAGAAGGCCTCGCCCATTTGCCGGCCGATGTGCAATTGATCAGTTTACGTGATCTGATAGCCCAGATGCCGACTGACGGTAAACCGCACAGTACGGGTACTGGTACTGGTACTGGTACTGGTACTGGTACTGGTACTGGCAAGCATACATTAACGGAACGACCACTGTACCAGCCAGGGCCAGTCATCGAGCCTACCCGTTCGGCGACCTCATCGGCCCCAGCGACATTGCCAACAATAACACCGGATACCCCAGAGACAGGCGTGCCGGGACTGGAGCAGCTAGACTTACTGCCGGCACCCACCTCGGTGCCACCTTACCGCTCCTTGCCTCTGCTTCGCGGTCAACGCGAAGACTGATCCCGATACCGAACCCGCGTTAGCAGACCGGAATACAGATACTCACATCGTAGGTCGTCATCTGGCCGCTTTGATGATACAACTCAAAACACGGACGGTTATCCCATTGCAGGCCCGCCTGTTCAATGTCCTGCATCAGCTGATGCCACGCTTGACTATATTGTTCAGGAGAGGTGATTTGCTGGCGCAACGTGGCATAACGCCCACCCGGTAGGCTGATCCGCGCAATCCCCTCCGCTGGCGGCACATCATCGGCGGCCGTTAAGGTAATACAGCAGTCGGTACGGCACTCTTCTGGCGCGGTGGTATTCGGATCGTCATGGTAAATAAAAATCACCTCAGCCGTCGCAATCGCCTGCGCATGTACCCATTGCATCAGTTGTTGCATGGCCGCTTCATAGCCTTGTCCGTACGGCCCAGTCACCCGCACACCGGCTAATTCCCGGCCGGCCAGTTGTTCTGTTTGCATCTGTTGGTTGGACATGAACGTTCCCTCTCACCTGCGATCGGCAATGATCGGCTGAAAATGTGCCCACACGAGCCAGCAACATACCGGTTATGTGGACGTCCTAAACAGCATAGACCGCAGACGAAAAAAACGTCACACCTGTATATATAAACAGTGATCTGGGCGACAACAATAACCCGTGTCTCACTTACTCGTGCAGTTCACGCTCGAGCTGCTCGCGATAGTGCGTGCTAAGACGGGCAATTCGCTCTTTTCCGACCAGCGTCATCATCGGGCGCATCAGGTTCAGCATGCTAAGCACGCCCTGATATACCACCTGACGAGTGATCAATGTTTGCGGGGACTGGGTGCTCTGATAAGGGATCCAGCAGGTGACAATCAGCTTCATGGTGTGCACAAATTCTGGCAGCGCGTCAGCTGACATATCCAGCAAACCACTGGCGTGCATATTGCGCATGATGGCAATCAACTTCTGATCAAGGTCTGCCTGCGCCGCCAAATACTGACGTTGCAGACGCTCATCGCGCCCCAACAGATCGGCGAGATTGGCATAGAAAAAACGATAGCGCCACATGGTGTAAAAAATAGCGTCCAGATAGCCCATTAATATATCCAGACTCAGCTCTGACTGCTGCTTTGGCTGAAAAGCCAGCGCCAAATGCTCTGCATACTCACACAAAATGGCGTGTATAATGTCTTCTTTATTGCGAAAATGATAATACAGGTTGCCGGGGCTGATCCCCAGATGTGCAGCGATATGGTTGGTGGTTACGTTGCGCTCACCGCGTTGATTGAACAACTCCAGACTGGTCTGAATAATACGATCACGGGTTTTCATCTGCACAACGCTCCTCAACAAAGGCTCCAGCTTGAGCCGTTTGTTATGATAGCGGACTCAGATCCAAGGGCAATCACTCTGTAGTGTAAACAAGAAGGATTCCATCCATGATTATCGTCACTGGCGGCGCCGGTATGATCGGCAGCAACATCATTAAAGCGTTGAACGACATGGGACGCAGCGACATTCTGGTGGTCGATAACCTGAAAGACGGCACTAAATTCGTCAATCTGGTTGATCTTGATATCGCTGATTATATGGATAAAGAGGACTTCATTACCCAGATTATGGCCGGCGATGATTTCGGCGATATCGATGCGGTATTCCACGAAGGTGCCTGCTCGTCCACCACGGAATGGGATGGCAAGTATGTGATGCTCAACAATTACGAGTATTCCAAAGAGCTGCTGCATTACTGTCTGGATCGTCAGATCCCGTTCCTGTATGCCTCTTCCGCTGCCACCTACGGCGGCCGTGATCATGACTTCATTGAAGAACGCCCATATGAAGGCGCGCTGAATGTCTACGGCTACTCCAAGCAGCTGTTCGACAACTATGTACGCCGTATCTGGCAAGATGCCGAAGAGCATGGCGAAACCCTGTCACAAATTACCGGTTTCCGTTATTTCAATGTTTACGGCCCACGCGAAGGTCACAAAGGCAGCATGGCCAGCGTTGCCTTCCATCTCAATACCCAGATCAACAAGGGTGAAAATCCAAAGTTGTTTGCGGGGAGCGAAAACTTCAAGCGTGACTTCGTGTATGTCGGTGATGTCGCCGCCATGAACCTGTGGTTCTGGGAAGCCGGGGTTTCCGGTATTTTCAACTGCGGCACCGGCAACGCGGAATCATTCCAAGCGGTCGCCGATGCGGTGACCGCCTACCATCAAAAAGGTCAGGTGGAATATGTTCCGTTCCCGGAACATTTAAAGGGCCGCTATCAAGCCTTCACTCAAGCCGACTTGACCAAAGTACGTGCCGCTGGCTATAACAAGCCATTCAAAACCGTGACCGAAGGGGTAGCGGAATATATGGCGTGGCTGAATAAGCGTTAATTGCGCCGGTACTCACCGCCTACTGCGCACGGCCAATACCGTGCGCAACCTTCTGACGAGTAACAATGGTTGCTCGTTTTATTTTTTGAGGACACATGAAAATCCTGGTGATAGGCCCTTCGTGGGTCGGTGACATGATGATGTCACAAAGCTTATACCGTACGCTGAAAGCGCAGCATCCCGATTGTGTAATTGATGTCATGGCACCCGCCTGGTGCCGCCCGCTGCTCGAGCTGATGCCCGAGGTGCACAGCGCAATTGCAATGCCGATTGGTCATGGCCGTTTTGCCCTGACCGAGCGTCGGGCGCTGGGTAAGCAGCTGCAAGCGGAAGGCTATGATCAGGCGATCGTGTTGCCCAACTCCTTTAAGTCTGCGCTGATCCCATTTTTTGCTGCCATCCCCAAACGTACCGGTTGGCGCGGTGAAATGCGTTATGGTTTGCTCAATGATGTACGTGTTCTGGATAAAGCCGCCTTTCCCTTGATGGTTCAGCGCTACGTCGCGCTAGCCTATGACGGAAAGATGAGCCGCGCCGAACAGCTGCCCGCGCCATTGCTATGGCCTCAATTGGTGATTGAAGATACCGAGATCGCCAACACCTGTGCGGCATTCGACCTCAATGATGATCGCCAAGCGATCGGCTTTTGCCCCGGGGCAGAGTTCGGCCCGGCCAAGCGCTGGCCGCATTATCACTATGCCGCACTGGCCGAGGCGCTGATCCGCCAAGGCTACCAAGTCCGTTTATTTGGCTCCGCGAAAGATAAAGAGGCCGGCGAACAGATTATCGCCAGCCTGCCTGCCGAGTTGCAGGAGCACTGCATTAACTTGGCCGGTCAGACTGAACTGGCACAAGCCGTGGCCCTGATTGCCGATTGTCAGGCGGTGGTCAGCAATGACTCTGGCTTGATGCATGTGGCCGCTGCACTGGGTCGTCCGCTGGTCGCTCTGTACGGCCCCAGCAGCCCAGATTTCACACCGCCGCTGTCGGATAAAGCCACGGTACTGCGCCTGATTAGCGGTTACCACAAGGTGCGCAAAGGCGATGCCGACGCGGGTTATCACCAGAGTCTGATTGATATTACGCCGCAGCAGGTGCTGGATGCGCTGCATCCGCTTCTGGCACAGGAGCAAGCCGCATGCGGGTGCTAATGGTCAAAACCTCCTCGATGGGCGATGTTATTCATACCCTACCAGCTCTGACGGATGCCCTACAGGCCATCCCAGAGCTACAGGTAGATTGGGTGGTTGAAGAAGGCTTTGCTCAGATCCCAAGCTGGCACTCTGCCGTGGATCGAGTCATTCCGGTAGCCATCCGCCGCTGGCGTAAAAATCTGTTCACCCCTCAGACTCGTCGGGAATGGCAAGCCTTTCGCAAGCAGCTACAGGCTCGTCAGTATGACGTAGTCATCGATGCCCAAGGACTGCTCAAAAGCGCAGCCCTGATCACCCGTTTAAGTCATGGCACCAAGCATGGTTTTGACCGCCATAGCGCACGCGAGCCGCTGGCCAGTCTGTTTTATGACTGCACCCATCATGTGGCGACCCAGCAGCACGCGGTCGAACGCACTCGGCAACTGGTCGCGCAAAGCCTGAATTATCCGCTACCAACGCAACTTGGTGATTACGCCATTGCTCGGCACTTCACCACCCATCTGCCTGTCGATGCCGGCCAATATATGGTCTTTCTGCATGCTACCACCCGTGATGATAAGCACTGGCCGGAAACACACTGGCGAGAGTTGATTGAGTGGGTCGGCAAAAATACGGCACTGCGGATCAAATTACCGTGGGGAGTGCCGCACGAGCAAGCACGAGCAGAACGCTTGGCCGCCGGATTTTCCCACGTTGATGTCTTGCCCAAGCTGACGCTGGCACAAGTGGCCACCGTGCTGGCGGGTGCCAAGCAGGTGATTTCCGTCGATACCGGCCTGAGTCATCTGACTGCGGCGCTGGATGTGCCGAATATCACCCTGTATGGCCCGACCGATCCGGGGTTGATTGGTGGGTATGGGAAAGGGCAGCACGTATGCCTAAGTCCAAATCAAGCGCTATCTGAACTCACCGCACTTTCTGTTATTGAGATGTTCGCTCATGCTGTTTAATCAAAAAGAAAAGCTACCGAATATTATTAGTGGATTATTTTTAACGTTTATTTGTTTATTATCTGTCAGCTATGACAATAAACTCATCAATAATCTATTTTACCTTAGTAGTATACTCTATCTTTTTTATACGATAAAAAATAAAAAAATTGAATTAGATACCTCTATTTTTTTTCTTATTCCATTTTTAGCGGTAAATAGTCTATCAATGCTGTGGTCAGATCATGCTCGAGATCTGGTAAGAACCATGCAGCACTCACTGTATATTTTGCTATTTTTTCTCATCATGTATGAATTTAGAGCAATACTCTTGCATAAAAACCTTATGCTGAAGCTCTTCTCTATAACAAGTGTTCTCTTTGTCCTCATCAATGGTTATCTTTTTTATAACCATCATCCGATAGAGGCAAGATTCTATGCAGAGTTCGGCCCGACCAATACCATTGATTATGCCGGGATCTTATGTATCGCTGTATTATTCAACTATTATTTATTTACTGAAACACCGAAAAAAACAGCAAAAGCATTTTACCTTGCACTCGGTTCAATCTCTTTACTAGCAGTATTCTTAAGCCAAAGTCGTACCCCGTTGATTGGTCTATTTATCGCATTATTTATTTTATCGCTCAAAGATAAAAAATATGCCCTATTTATCACATTATCGGCACTCACAGTCTCAGCCATAATAGTGCTGTTTTATCCTGAGCTAATTTCACGAGACTCCGTCGACGGAGCGCCAACGCCACGGATATTTACCTGGATTTACACCCTGCAAGAGGTGATTAGCAAGCATCCTTGGTTTGGTTTTGGTTACAATAATACCTTTGCGCATTACTTTGCCCCAAGAAATATTACCTATAACAATCCACACAGTGTGTACATGAGCATGTTTTTCTACACCGGATTCGTTGGAGCACTGACTTTCTGCGCATTGGTGATGAAATTAGCTACGGATGCTCTCGCTCTGTTTAGCCGTAATAAATTGCCTTTGTCTATTTTAGTTTTCGGTTTGATTTTCTGCTCCACTCAGGGTTACTTGTATATTTATCACCCAAGAGAAATATGGTTATTGCTTTGGTTCCCTCTTGCGCTCATTCCTGCGATTAAACATTATCAGGATGCCTCATGAAAAAAAATATTGTCCATGTGGTGAATCTCAGTGATTTTGGTGGCGTTGAAAGGTTGCTGTCAGATAACTTTTTATCTAAACAAGACCCACAGCATGTCATCATTAACACCAGCAATGAGCTAAATCCGGCACTCGAACAATTTGCCTCGGATATTTTTTATGCGACCCGAGTCATCCAAAAGCAGCGCTGGCAATATCCGGCCTTTCTCCGAAAAAAGGCCCTGTGGCATCACATCAAAAAACTCAACCCAAGCCATGTGGTTATCTGGAACCAAATTATCTCATTAGCTGATAAACCAGATGAGATCAAAGCCATTTATTATGATCATGGCGCCGCCTGGGAGCTGAATGACAACGCTAAAGTGCGGCGTTTTTTCGAACACATTGATGGCTGTATCAGCGTCTCTTTAGCCTCGAAAAAAATCTTGCAGCATCGTTTTTCCCCTCGTGGCAAAATTGAGGTTGTTCTCAATGGCGTGAGCATGCCGCAATCCAGTCTCAAAGCAAGCACCGCGAGCACGGGTTTAGCAAGTACTGAATTGGAAAGTGCTGAATCAAAAAGTACAGAATTAGAATTAGTTATTGGCTGCGCCGCCCGTTTCACACCGCTTAAAGCATTAGGCGTATTGCCACTGATTGCGGAACAGTTAAATAAACGCAACATCAAAGCACGCTTTATCTTGGCTGGCGATGGCGAAGAGCGGCAAGCGCTGGAGCAATTAATCTGCCAGAAAAAACTGTCCGCTCAATTTGAGTTTCGTGGTTTTGTCCGAGATATGGCCACGTTTTATCAAGATATTAATCTATATATCAGCCCATCAGCCCACGAAACCTGTAGTTTGTCCTGCATTGAAGCGATGGCATATGGCATCCCCGTCATCGCAACCAATATTGATGGACAACCAGAAATTGTAGAAAATGGCGTGACCGGATATTGTATTCCGGCATTGCTAGAAAAGGATGACTATTGCCAACAAACCGGTATGGCATCTCCTTTTCATCATGTGATTTACTATCCAGACAGCGACAGCGTCACAGAGGCGCGCTTAATGTCGCCTGCAATGGCAGCCGAAAAAATCATGTCATTGGATACACAAAAACTCGCGAGCTTTAGCCAGCTCGCCGCCAAGAGAGCCAACCGTCTGTTCAATATAGATAATTTCCGTTCTCTTCTTATCAGCACAATCAAGAATTTTTGATATGAACATAGCTCACTTTGAAACCTCCATGGACTGGGGTGGTCAAGAATTACGGATCGTGGAACAAACGGAATGGCTCAATCAGCACGGCCATCCAACCTGGATTATTGCGCGTCCGGGAGCGGCCATTATCAAAAAAGCGCGCGAAAAAAATCTGCCGGTATTTGAACTGCGGGTGCGCGGCTCGGTGCATCCGAGTACTTTGAAACACCTGCTGCAATTTCTCAAACAGAATCAGATCCAATTGCTCGACTGTCATGGTAGCCGTGACAGCGTATACGGCGCGCTCGTCAAAGCACTAACAGGAATTAAAGTGATCCGCTCACGCCACGTGACCGATCCGATTAAAACGGCCGGTTTACACGGTTTGGTCTGGAAGCGTGGTAACCACGGTATCATCACTACCGCGAAAAAAATTCAGGATATGCTGGAAGAACTCGGGATCCCCAATCGGGATAAAACCTTGGTTGCACCAGCCGGTG
>JBOFCH010000060.1:0-2669 GCA_051645985.1 Plesiomonas sp.
TCATAACAGTTCAGTTATAAACGTTCATCAACACAGAGCATTACGCTGACATCACGCCCTTACCATGAGGCATGCTGACGATGATGGTGTGTGCTCCAATACACCAACTTGCGCCACACCCACTCCAGTGGCCCCTGACGGAAATAACGTAGCCACAACACAGAAAAAACAATGTTGATCAGCCAGATCACCGGCACTAGCAGCAACAGATGTACTCGGCTCAGTTGGTTAAACCAGCCAAATCCGTAGAAAACCATATAGCACAGCAGCGTTTGCAGAATATAGTTGCTCAATGCCATCCGTCCCACGGCCACCATGGCGCTAGCAAAGCGCGTATGCTGTATCGCCGGAAAAATTGCATACCATAACGCCAGATAGCCCATGGCTTGGATTGGCGCCGCAATCTCACGCGGGATCTGCCCGAAATACGCACTCCAGTGAAAACTCCACTCGCCACTGATATTGAGCCATACGCCCGGTAACTGGATCACGATCCCTAATGGGATCAGGATCATCGCTTTACGCCGGTACTGGTGCGGTAAACGGCTACCTTGCAACCAGCCATTGCGGATCAAACCCGCACCTGCGACCATCATGCCAGCTAACTGCCAGCCGTACTGCAAAATAACCACCAGCAACAGGGAGATCATTTGATGGAAACGATATTTCATCGCGACCCACCCCCCAGTTAGCTTGGTGCTAATCTCCGTATCCAGTGTCTGCCAATCAGGCTGCCAAAACGACGATGGCGCGGCGTTGATGCTCAACCAGCCCAATGTCAGCAATAGCAACAAGCCCAAGCTGTACAACACCAAACCAAAACGGAGCAAACTACGCGGACTTTGCGCATCGCGGATCATCCGCCAACACATCAAACCGACCAGTCCGTACGGTAGTAGAATATCCCCATCCCACATCAATATGGCATGCAGCGCCCCGAAAATCAGCAGCCAAGACAGGCGCGATTTCATCTCTTCATTACCCTTGCCACGGCGCAATTGCAGTTGTAGCCCAGCACCAAACAGCAAGGCAAAAATGGTCAGGAACTTCTGCTCAGCAAAGACATTTTGCAAACCCCAAGCCCAAATATCAGATACCGAAGGCAGGCCGGCAAATGCGGGGTTCAAATACGCGGCCTGAGGTAAGCCAAAACTGATCACATTTAGGATCAAGATCCCCAGAACCGCCACGCCACGGGCACCATCCAGCACAGCCAAACGTTCTTGCATGCAACCTCTCGTTATTCTTGTTGTAAAAAGCCCAGACAGCTTTTAACGCTACACCCACCTATCAGGCAACGGCAAACCGTTTTCGGCACTCGGTCAACGAACCACACGCGTGATACAGGTCGCAGTGAGAGTCAGGTATAGCCCGCTAAAATGACTGACACTCTGTATTAATATCATACAGAAAAAAAAGACCGGACAGCAGTCGCTCTGCACGTCCGGCATACCGTTTTTGTAACGGTGAGTGCGGATCAAAAAAGGCGCTCATCCGGCGCCTTTTCTCAACGTACTTGACTGACTTAAGTCATTATATCAGTGACGCACCGTATTCAGAAATTCCTGACGACGGCTTGCTTCAGATTTGAACACGCCACCCAGTGCCATGGTCAGCGTTGAGCTGCTGGAATCACGGATCCCACGGGCTTTAACGCAGTAATGCACCGCATCTAATGACACCGCAACATCATCGGTTTCCAACAGCGTTTGCAGCGCCACAAGGATCTGCTGAGTCAACCGCTCCTGCACCTGCGGGCGCTGAGCGAAAAACAGCACAACACGGTTCAGCTTGGATAGCCCGATCACTTTATCCTTCGGGATATACGCCACATGAGCCACGCCATCAATAGTAACAAAGTGATGTTCGCAGGTACTGGTTAGGTGAATGTCCCGAACCGTTACCATCTCATCCACATGCATCTTGTTTTCAATGGTCGTGATCTTCGGGAAATTGGCATAATCCAGACCGGAGAAGATCTCATCCATATACATTTTAGCAATGCGACGCGGAGTCTCACACAGACTGTCATCACTGAGGTCTAACTCCAGCAGGCGCATAACCTCTGTCATATGATGCCGGATTTGCTCTTTACGGGTATTTTTATCCAGACCACTTTGCTGCATCGGAGTTTCCAGCCCATGCATTTCCAGAGCTGCCCGAACCTTAATAGCCTCTTCAGTTAGCGATGACATAACGGTTCTCCACGTTCTCCACATTAACAACGGCTGCTTTCGTTGTAGATGATATTTACGCAGCCGGAATTTCTTTACCTATCCGTTTTATAAAGTACTTCAGATAAGCATCTTTCCGAAGCATAAACATTACTGAGAAAAAATCTACCTTGCATTTCATCAGGGTATTACGCATTACCCGCCGATCATTCTCAACCGGTAAGATACCCGTTTTTATTCTCATATGATAACAAATATCATCTGTGCGCCCTAATCTGTTGTCTGTTCTGCGGTTAATCATTAATACATTCTTACTAAATACATATTATCAAGCGTAGTCGCTGACCGTAAGGCCAGCCAGCACACAGCTTTTTTACTGCATACTCCCGCAATCGGCTTACTCTGCTTTATAATAACGCATCATTTTTTCCCGACCGCGCTTGCTAGGGTCGGATACAGTGCTGGAGTATCACATGGATTGCTGTTCTACCCCCG
>JBOFCH010000061.1:0-3294 GCA_051645985.1 Plesiomonas sp.
GAAAAAGCGCGCGCCTTTGGCGGTTTAAGTGGTTTGGATTTAGCCAAAGAAGTGACTACCGGCGAAGCCTACAGCTGGACCCAAGGCAGCTGGACGCTGGAAAACGGTCTGCCACAAGCCGCCAGTGCTGACGCCCTGCCATTCCATGTCGTGGCGTATGACTACGGCGTGAAGCGCAATATCCTGCGGATGTTGGTGGACAGAGGTTGCCGCCTGACGGTCGTACCGGCGCAAACGCCAGCGGCGGATGTGCTGGCACTCAACCCGGATGGGGTGTTCCTGTCCAACGGCCCAGGTGACCCTGCGCCATGTGATTACGCGATTAGCGCTATTGAAACACTGCTCCAGCGTGAGATCCCCGTGTTCGGGATCTGCTTGGGCCATCAGTTGTTAGCGCTGGCCTCTGGTGCCAAGACCGTGAAGATGAAATTCGGCCACCACGGTGGTAACCACCCGGTGAAAGACTTGGATCGTAATGTGGTGATGATCACTGCGCAGAACCACGGTTTTGCGGTCGATGAAGCGACGCTGCCAGCCACCTTGCGCGCGACCCACGTGTCACTGTTTGATGGCTCGTTGCAGGGCATTCACCGTACCGATAAACCGGCGTTCAGTTTTCAAGGCCACCCGGAAGCCAGTCCGGGGCCACACGATGCCGCGCCACTGTTTGATCATTTCATCGAACTGATTGAGCAATATCGCCAGAACCAAAACGTAAACCAGCAATAATCAGCCGCAGCAGCAGGAGTTGTTAAGCAATGCCAAAACGTACTGATCTTAAAAGTATTCTAATCCTGGGTGCGGGTCCGATTGTTATCGGTCAGGCGTGTGAATTTGACTATTCCGGCGCGCAGGCCTGTAAGGCGCTGCGTGAGGAGGGTTACCGCGTTATTCTGGTCAACTCCAACCCGGCCACCATCATGACTGACCCTGAAATGGCCGATGCGACGTATATCGAGCCGGTGCAGTGGCAAGTCGTGCGCAAAATCATTGAAAAAGAGCGCCCGGATGCGGTGCTGCCAACCATGGGTGGTCAGACGGCACTGAACTGTGCGCTGGATCTGGAGCGTCATGGCGTGTTGGCCGAGTTCGGTGTCGAGATGATCGGTGCGACCGCCGACGCCATTGATAAAGCCGAAGACCGCCGCCGCTTTGATCAGGCGATGAAGAAAATCGGCCTGGATACCGCGCGTTGCGGTATCGCACACACCATGGAAGAAGCCTACGGGGTGCAGGAGCAAGTGGGCTTCCCGTGCATCATTCGCCCTTCTTTTACTATGGGCGGCACCGGTGGCGGTATTGCTTACAACCGTGAAGAGTTCGAGGAAATCTGTACCCGTGGTCTGGACTTGTCACCGACCAACGAGCTGCTGATTGACGAGTCGCTGATCGGTTGGAAAGAGTATGAGATGGAGGTGGTGCGAGATAAGAACGACAACTGCATCATCGTCTGCTCGATTGAAAACTTAGATCCGATGGGGATCCACACCGGCGACTCCATTACGGTTGCGCCGGCGCAAACCCTGACCGACAAAGAATACCAAATCATGCGGAACGCCTCGATGGCGGTGCTGCGTGAAATCGGCGTGGAAACCGGCGGCTCGAACGTGCAGTTCTCGGTTAACCCGAAAGATGGCCGCATGATTGTCATCGAGATGAATCCGCGCGTATCTCGCTCCTCGGCGCTGGCTTCTAAAGCGACCGGCTTCCCGATTGCCAAGGTGGCCGCTAAGCTGGCTGTCGGCTACACCTTGGATGAGCTGATGAACGACATTACTGGCGGTCGCACGCCAGCATCCTTCGAGCCGTCCATTGACTATGTCGTCACCAAGATCCCGCGCTTTAACTTCGAAAAATTTGCCGGCGCCAATGACCGCCTGACCACCCAGATGAAGTCTGTGGGTGAGGTGATGGCGATTGGCCGTAACCAGCAAGAGTCGTTGCAAAAAGCACTGCGCGGTCTGGAAGTGGGCGCGACCGGCTTCGATCCGAAAGTGAATCTGGATGATGCCGACGCACTGACCCGTATCCGTTATGAGCTAAAAGAAGCTGGCTCTGACCGCATCTGGTATCTGGCCGATGCGTTCCGCGCCGGTCTGTCGGTCGATGGCGTGCATAACCTGACTAACATTGACCGTTGGTTCTTGGTGCAAATCGAAGAGCTGGTGCGTCTGGAAGAAAAAGTGGCCGAGGTTGGTTTTGCCGGTTTGGATGAAGACTTCCTGCGTGTACTCAAGCGCAAAGGCTTCTCCGATGCGCGTCTGGCTAAGCTGGTCGGCGTGTCGGAAACTGAGCTGCGCAAGCTGCGCTATCGCCATGAAATTTTCCCAGTCTACAAGCGTGTAGATACCTGCGCCGCTGAGTTTGCGACCGACACCGCATACTTGTACTCCACCTATGATGAAGAGTGTGAGTCCAATCCAACTGACCGTGACAAGATCATGGTATTGGGCGGTGGGCCTAACCGCATCGGGCAGGGGATTGAGTTTGACTACTGCTGCGTGCACGCCTCACTGGCGCTGCGTGAAGACGGTTACGAGACCATCATGGTCAACTGTAATCCCGAAACCGTTTCCACCGACTACGACACCTCCGATCGCCTGTACTTCGAGCCGGTCACGCTGGAAGACGTACTGGAAATTGTGCGCGTTGAGCAGCCAAAAGGGGTGATTGTTCAGTACGGTGGTCAGACACCGCTGAAACTGGCGCGAGCACTGGAAGCGGCCGGTGTACCGGTGATTGGTACCAGCCCGGATGCGATTGACCGCGCCGAAGACCGTGAGCGTTTCCAGCAAGCGGTAAACCGTCTGGGTCTGAAGCAGCCGAAGAACGCTACCGTGACTGCACTGGAGCAAGCGGTCGAACAGGCCAAACAGCTCGGTTACCCGCTGGTGGTGCGTCCTTCTTATGTGCTGGGTGGCCGCGCGATGGAAATCGTGTTCGATGAAATCGACCTGCGCCGTTACTTCACCACCGCCGTGAGCGTCTCTAACGATGCGCCGGTGCTGCTGGATTGCTTCTTGGACGATGCGATTGAAGTGGATGTGGATGCAATCTGTGACGGTCAGCAAGTGCTGATTGGCGGTATCATGGAGCACATCGAGCAAGCGGGGGTACACTCCGGTGACTCCGCCTGTTCACTGCCCGCTTACACCCTGAGCCAAGAAATTCAGGATGTGATCCGCCAGCAAGTGGAAAAACTGGCCTTCGAGCTGTGTGTTCGCGGTCTGATGAATGCCCAGTTTGCGGTGAAGAACAACGAAGTGTACCTGATTGAAGTCAACCCGCGTGCTG
>JBOFCH010000062.1:0-4122 GCA_051645985.1 Plesiomonas sp.
TATCGCCTTCCCAGATGATGGCGGTTTGATCGCCTCGCTCAGCCAGATGCCGATCCAGACAGTTAGCGGCCAGATTCAGGGTGCCATCCTCGAACCAGCGAATGCTGATATGGCCGGAGTCATAGGAGGTATTTTTGACCTGCTGGTATGGATGGATCCAATCCAATATTTTGCCCTGCTCACGCCAGAAGCTGTCTGGATCGCTCACGGACTGACGGTACAGGGTCTCGTAATCCGCACGGGTTACCAGTGCGGTGCGGGCAAATTCGGGAATAACCGGGTGGATCTGAACCTGACTCATAACGCTCTCCTTGGCAACATTCACATACTGCGTGTTAATAAAATGTGAACTTAAAGGGGCGCGGAGACAATTAGACTTTGGGATGAGAGATCCGGCTACCGTAGCGCAGGCGTAAGAAAATCAGGGCTGCGGTCAGGGCATCATTAAGTGCATCGTGTTTGGCCAGCAGTGGTAGCCCCAGATGGCGACAGATGTTGTCCAGACCAAGATCAATCAAGGCATCCGGTAACTGATGAAATACCCGGTCATGATACAGGGTACTGACCTCGATCTGGCGATGTGGCAGGGTAAAGCCGCACCGCTCGCGGCAGTAGCGGTTGAGGATCTGTGCATCATAGCGAATGTGGTAACCGACCAGTGGGCGATTACCGATAAAAGTGAGCAGTTGCGTTAGCGCTTGTTCAATCGTACAGCCATGCTGTAAGTCTTGATGGCGCAGTTGATGGATCACCACCGAATCGGCTTGCAGACTGGCCGGTGGTGTCAGACGCAGATTGAGGGATTCGCTGAGTAAAATCTGATTATGTCGGATCCGCACCGCCCCGATAGCCACAATTTCGGCACGTTGTGGGTTGAGTCCGGTGGTCTCGAAATCCAGCGCGACCCTTTCATCAGGGTGGGGCGCGGCGAATAACTGGGCGTAGTCGGTATGCCGGAAGCGGTGTTGTAACCAAAGACGTTGTAAGGTGCGCATACCGGTCAGACCTGAATGGCATAGCGGCGCGCTAGCCACTGTTGAAAGAGATGTACCACTTGAAAAGCATGGCGCAAGAGATCCCGCTCGCGATGGCGCAGTTGCTCTAAACGTAACTGGCCGTTGTTTTGTCGTGGCGGGGGCGTTAATTGGCCTGTCAGCACGTGATCGCGTTGTAACTGATGATGTTGCAACAAACTGGACAAACGCAGGCGCAGTAACAGACGAAATGCGGCGGCCAAGTCATCGGCAAAGTCAGCGGAAAGCACGCCAAGGTTGCTGAGCGCCTGTAACCGCTCAAGTGTGTTGTGACTGTCGAGCGCGGCTTCAGCGGCGAGCACTCGTACACCATGCATCAGCGGAAACAGCCCACGGCGCTTGAGATCCAACCCGTCCTCGTTATCGCGTAATTGGCCAAATAAGTTCAATGGCGGTTCAAACAACAGGGCGGTACGACATAAGCCGGCCGGGAGTAATGGATAGATGCGGAATTGTTCATGTAAGGCTTGCTGTACTGGTGCCAATAATGCTGGAGTGCCGGCCACCGCTTGCATGTCACATAAGATAGCGAGCCAAAGCAAATCATCGGCATGACCACGTGCTGCGGCCGTACTGATGGCCTGCTGCCACTCTACGGTGGTTTTCACCCACGCTGGGTTGCTGACCATCACGTTACCGGGACACGGGGGATAGCCGAGCTGGCACAGGGCATTGCGAAAACGTTCGAGATCGGCCTGCCGGGTGGGCCAGTGGAGATCTTCACTAATCACTAAGGCGTTGTCCTGATCTGTTTTCAGGAGTTGTTCGCGTCGGCCTTCAGATCCCAGCACAAACAGACAAACCGAGGGCTGGATCGCGGCGGGAAGGGTGAGATTGAAAGTCTTTTCAATCAGCAGTTCATTGAGGCTACTCAGCAGCTGACACAACACGCGAATGTGTACATCATTGTGATGCAGGCTATTGAGTAGCGTCGGCAGTTGTTGGCTGATGATAATCAGATCATCGATACTGCGTGCCCGGCGGATCCGCATGGCCAGTGCATGAGTATGGGTAGAAAACAGGCTCAGGATGTGGGTCAGAGGTAAGATCCCACAAGGGTGCTGCTGCTCATCAACCACCACAATCCGCTTGATGTTATGGCGCATCATCAGTTGCATGGCATTAAATAGCGATTCTCCCAGCGCCACTCGCTGTAAAGGTGGCCGTGGTAGTAAAGTCACCGGATCGTTCAGGCTGCGGTTTTCCTGTGTGAGGGCTTGCAGTAGCGTCGTCCGGGTAAGAATATGCCAATGACCTTGTTGCTGTAACAGTGCGCAATCCGTTTTACGGATAAACATCTGTTGGCTGACGGCCTGAATACTTTCGGTTGGGTGGACAATCAGGACGTCATTGAGCATCGCCGGGTGAATAGGTTGCAGCAGAAACTCAGCCATACTCGGTGGCAGAGCTGGATCATGATCCGGTGAGCGGGCGGTTAGCATTGCGGTAAAATAATGGCCGAAGGCGGGATTTTCTCCACTCAATTGCTGAAAGATAGGCTGTGGCAGGATGAAGCAAATAGTGTCTTCTTCTGCCTGAAAACGGGTCAGTACATGTGGATCGGGGCGGATAAAGGCGGCAAAAATATCTTCGCTGGCGTATTCACTGTGTGGCTCGGCTTGTGCAGTGCTGTACTGCGCCACCCGTCCTTTGAGAATAACGTACAGAGATTGTGTGGCAGGCGCACTATCGCTACGGGCAATTTCATCACCGGCCCGAAAATAGATCAGATCCACATGCTGTTGCAGTAATTGCTGCTGCGTGGGGCTAAGGGCATCAAAAGGTGGACGCGCCAGATTAAGAATCTCGGTCATCGGCAATACGATCCCAGCATCATGTACCATGGCCATCATGTTGGCCTATGGCATCTGTCAAACATGAATGCCCTCAGTGTGGTCAATTCCACTGCCGCTGAACAGGCGACTTTAGTCGCAGAACGCGAGGGAAAACCACAAAGGTCGGGCAAAAAGTTGCAACTGTGGGATCGCTTTGTCAGAGTACCGGTTTTTACTGTGCGAGTTTTATTGTGCTAGGAGAGCACCGATGACGTTGTCGTCGCCATTATGGCTAGGAGTCTACTTTTTTACCTACTTTTTTACCTATGGGATCTATTTACCGTTTTGGTCGTTGTGGTTATCCGGCATCGGTCAGTCGGCGGACAATATCGGGCTGTTACTCGGTCTGGGATTGGCGGCACGTTTTACCGGTAATCTGTGTCTGACACCGCAGGTAAAACATGCCGGATTGCTGATCCACGCCTTGCGTTTGCTTGGCGGACTTAGTTTAGTGACGGCGGGTGGGTTCTTGTTCGGTCAACAGCACCTGTGGTGGCTGTTTATGGTTATGGTGCTGTTTAACCTGATGAATGGGCCATTGATCCCGCTTGGCGATGCGTTGGCCAATACGTGGCAACGCCAAGTCGGGCTGGATTATGGCCGGGCGAGGTTATGGGGATCGCTGGCGTTTATCATCGGCTCAACCTTGATTGGCTGGGTGATCCAACTGACGGATTACCGCGTCATTTTGTGGGGCTTGCTGCTCAGTCTGCTGGTGCTGAATCTATGCTGGTGGATGCGTCCGCGCACTGCGCCAGCCGATGTAGCCACGCAGCATGGCAGTCAGGTCAGTTTTGCGGATGTGTTGCGATCATCGGATGTGGTGCGCTTTATGCTGTGCGTGACCCTATTGCAGGGTTCGCATGCAGCTTACTATGCATTCAGTACCATCTATTGGGCGTCATTGGGCTATAGTACCGCGACGATCAGTATGTTGTGGTCCATCGGCGTGGTGGCGGAGATCTTGGTGTTTGCCTTCTCTGGCCGAGTGGTCAGCAGTTGGGCCATCCGAACGTTGTTACTGATTTCTGCCGTGGGGATCTTTATCCGATGGGGAATGCTGGCGGAAGTGCAGAGTCTACCGGCACTGATCTTAGTACAACTGATGCATGGCATTACGTTCGCCCTGTGCCATGTGGCGTCTATTCGATTTATCCGCGAGCAACCGGAAAGCCACACCATCCGATTGCAGGCCAGTTATGCCGCATTGGTCACCGGTGGCGGTATTGCGGTGATGACAGTGATCTCCGGTT
>JBOFCH010000063.1:0-5407 GCA_051645985.1 Plesiomonas sp.
GGGAATGGGCAGGACAAGTGTGACGAAAGAAATAAAAAGAAATAAAATGCTGAAAAGGGGCTGTCAGCCCCTTGCAATATAAAAATAATATAAAACCGCGCCCAGAATCGGATATGACAGAGGGGCACAAAACACCCAGCGCCACACGCCGGAGAGTTTAAACCCCACACCATGCACCAGCGCACTCATCACTGCCCACAAGAAAATAACGGCTTGCCACAGATAAAGCTGGCTACTGCGTACCGTCGCTTCCGGACTCCAAATCAGGCTACCGGCACTGACTAGGGCCAGAATTAAAGCAAGAGCCCGCATGGGGCTCTTGTCTGTGAAGCGGAATAATTTATCCAGCATACTCACTTATCGTGATCCATGGTTTCAGACTGCTCAAGCCATAAGGCATTGATAATGCCGAATGAGCAAGCCAGTAACACACCGAGGATCCAGGTAAAATACCACATCGTTTTGCTCTCCTTGGCTGGTCAGCATGTTACTGACCAGCCTGCCTGATTTGCCTGACCTGATTAGTACAGTGAGTTTTTGTTGTCTTCAATATATTTGGTATCAAGACGGCCAAACATTTTGTAGTAACACCAAATGGTGTAACCCAGAACAATCGGAACAAAAATCACCGCAGCACCCAGCATGATCCCCAGCGTTTTCTGGCTGGAGGTGGCATCCCACATGGTCAAACTGTGTGCTGGCAGAATGCTCGATGGCATCACAAACGGGAACATTGTCACGCCGGCGGTTAAAATAATCGCCGCAATACCCAGTGACGATGTCAGGAACGCGAAACCACAACGCTCAAAGCGCGAGGCCAGAACAGTCAGCAGCGGCATGACTACACCCACGGCTGGGATAGCCCACAGTACCGGATAGGCATTGAAGTTCTTGATCCAAGCCCCCACTTCCACCATCACTTCTTTATGTAATGGGTTGGACGGCGCAGCAGTATCAATCACAGAGGTGATCACAAAACCACCGATGCCCTTCATGACCCACAGACCGGCCAACGCGAAGCACACTGATGTCACCAGTGCGGTGATTTGTGCCGCCGCACGAGCACGTACATGCAGTTCACCGGTAGTCTTCATCTGCAACCAGGTTGCACCTTGCATCACCAGCATCATCAGGCTGACCACGCCACACAGCAGGCCAAACGGATTCAGCAGGCCGAAGAAGCCGCCTTTGTATCCCAGACGCAGCAGGCTGTCGACTTCAAACGGCACACCTTGCAGCAGGTTACCGAAGGCCACACCGAACACCAGTGCCGGAACGGCGCCACCGATGAACAGACCCCAGTCCCACATGGCGCGCCAGCGCGCATCTTCAATCTTAGAGCGGTAATCAAAACCGACTGGACGGAAGAATAAAGCGGCCAGCACCAAGATCATGGCGATATAGAAACCGGAGAACGCTGCTGCATACACCATTGGCCACGCCGCAAACAGCGCACCACCGGCGGTAATCAGCCAGACTTGGTTACCATCCCAGTGTGGGGCAATGGTGTTAATCATTACCCGACGCTCGTTGTCTGTTTTACCGAGGATAGGCAGCAAAGCCCCTACCCCCATGTCAAACCCATCGGTAATCGCAAAACCGATCAGTAGTACACCGATCAGCAACCACCAGACAAAACGCAAAAATTCATAATCAATCATGTTTCAGGCTCCTGCTTATGCCTTGGCATCTTCTGCGGCTGGTGCACGTGTCTGTTCAAAGTGATAGCGACCGGTTTTCAGGCTGCTTGGCCCCAAGCGGGCAAACTTGAACATCAGGTACATTTCTGCGATCAGGAACAGAGTATACAGACCACAGATCAGCAGCATGGAGAAGATCACATCACTGACACCGATCGCGGAAGCCGCAGAGGTTACCGGTAAGATCTCACCCACAGCCCACGGCTGGCGACCATACTCGGCCACAAACCAACCCGCTTCGATAGCGATCCACGGCAGAGGGATCCCCCACAGCGCCAGTTTAAGCAGCCACGGTTTTTGCTCGATCTTCTGACGACAAGTCTGGAAAAACGCCAGACCGATGATAAACAGCAGAGCAAAGCCGACGCCAACCATGATACGGAAGCTAAAGAACAGCGGTGCAACCTGTGGAATAGAATCTTTGACTGCCAGTTGAATTTGCGCTTCGGTTGCATTCGCTACATCGCTGGTATAGCGAGTCAGCAATAAGCCGTAGCCCAGATCTTTTTTGGCCGCGTCAAACTGTGTACGGATTTCCGGTGTATCTTGACCGTTACGCAGTTTTTGCAACAGATCATAAGCCACCATACCGTTACGAATACGGACTTCGTGCTCTTTTAACAGATCACGCAGGCCAATCACTGGCGTATCCAGAGAGCGAGTTGCAATCAGACCTAACGCATACGGGATCTTGATAGCAAAGTCAGTGCGCATCTCTTCCTGATTCGGGATCCCGAACAAGGTAAAGGAGGCTGGTGGTGGCTGAGTCTCCCACTCGGACTCGATTGCCGCCAGTTTCACTTTCTGCACATCACCCAGCTCATAGCCAGACTCATCCCCTAGCACCATAACGGACAGGATGGACGCCATACCAAAGCTTGCAGCGATCGCAAAAGAACGACGGGCAAAAGCAACATCACGCTTTTTCAGCAGATAGTAGGCACTGATCCCCAGAACAAACATGGAGCCAGCCACATAACCCGCTGCCACAGTGTGAACGAATTTAACCTGTGCGACCGGGTTCATAACCAGCTCCGCAAAGCTGACCATCTCCATACGCATGGTTTCAAAGTTAAATTCGGCTCCTACTGGGTTTTGCATCCAGCCGTTGGCCACCAAGATCCACAATGCGGACATGTTGGTACCAATCGCGGTCAGCCATGTCACCATCAGGTGCTGACGTTTAGACAGGCGATCCCAGCCAAAGAAGAACATACCAACAAAGGTAGACTCCAGGAAGAATGCCATCAGGCCTTCAATCGCCAGAGGCGCACCGAAAATATCCCCAACATAGTGGGAATAGTAAGACCAGTTAGTCCCGAACTGGAACTCCATAGTCAGACCGGTAGCTACCCCCAGAGCAAAGTTGATACCGAACAACTTGCCCCAGAATTTGGTCATATCTTTGTAAATCTGCTTGTTGGTCATCACATAGACCGACTCCATTATGGCAAGCAAAAATGACATGCCCAATGTGAGTGGAACAAACAGGAAGTGATACATTGCAGTTAGTGCAAACTGCAATCTTGATAGTTCAACGACATCTAACATCACGACTCCTTGCTTCTTGCAGGAAGACTCCGACTCTCGACCCTCAACTCCGTTGCCAAGATCGTTTTGTATATCATTACCACCACGATATGTAACGATATATGAGTCCCAGATTATTTAATTTCTGCGTTCATAAAAAGTTACGCACTCATTTTATGAACGAAGTCATCACATAACAGCAACCTAAATGACAGGCTGACTAAATATTACGCCTCTAATCCCTTATACGGAATAAGTTTTTTAGTGATTCAAGTTATATTTTTTGCTGTCAGATCAATCTATTTTTCGCTGATAAGACGGCAGAAATTGATCACCATCAACACGGACAGATAATACCTTTAATCAAAAATTGATGCAGCTCAATTACGGCTAAAATAAAGCAAAATATGTTAACACCATGTTTAATTAATTTAGAGTTATGACACTTTTCTACAGCAAGCAGTGATAATTATTCTTTTTACCCTTCAAGCACTCATCGATGCGCATAGTGATAAGTGAAAAATTCACACCAATACTTAACACTCATGTTCACACAAAACACACACGTCGATGGATACAATTTGATATCTCTGGTTGCTATTTTAGCCTCTGCATTACTTAATCTAATGCAGATCCCTTAGTTTTTGTCGTTTCTGTTTTTATTCTGACCAGAATATAATTCGCGCCATAAATTGAGGCTCAATTATCTCGCCTCACTGAAATCCCCAAAATTTTGATCACCATCACGTCGGAGCAGATATGCGCACCACATTATTTAACAAGTTCGTAAAAACTTACACTAAAATGTTCAGTGACTTGTTTATGCTGCAAAACAAATAAGTGATGAGTCAATTGATAGCAAAAGGCCCGGATAATCCGGGCCTTTTGTTTTTATGATAGGAAATAAGATGATATGTCAGTAGCTGACTAACTTATTGATCATTCAGATTATCAATACCGAAATGCTGATAAGCGCGCGGAGTAGCAATCCGACCGCGCGGGGTTCGCTGCAAGAAGCCTTGCTGGATAAGATACGGCTCCAAAACATCTTCAATCGTATCGCGCTCTTCACCAATGGCCGCTGCGAGGTTATCCAGTCCCACCGGGCCGCCCATAAATTTATCAATCACGGCCAGTAGGAGTTTTCTGTCCATAAAGTCGAAGCCTTCGGTATCGACATCCAGCATATCCAAAGCGCGACCAGCAACATCCAATTCGATATCACCACAGCCTTTTACTTCGGCAAAATCGCGTACCCGTCGTAGCAGACGGTTGGAGATCCGCGGAGTGCCACGTGAGCGACGCGCAATTTCCAGTGCGGCTTCTGGCTGCATGTTCAGCCCTAAGCATCGGGCGCTACGACGAACAATATCCGTCAGATCTTCAATCTTGTAAAATTCCAGCCGCTGAACAATACCAAAGCGATCGCGCAGTGGTGAGGTCAGTGAACCTGCGCGGGTGGTTGCACCAATTAAGGTAAACGGCGGCAAGTCTAATTTAATCGAGCGCGCCGCAGGCCCCTCCCCGATCATGATATCCAGCTGATAATCTTCCATCGCTGGATACAGCACTTCTTCAATTGCCGGTGACAGGCGATGGATTTCATCGATGAACAGCACATCATGCGGTTCTAGGTTGGTCAGCATGGCCGCCAAATCACCGGCCTTTTCCAACACAGGTCCAGAAGTGGTGCGGATACTCACACCCATTTCATTGGCGATGATATTCGCCAGCGTGGTTTTCCCTAACCCCGGAGGGCCAAAAATTAGCACATGATCCAGCGCATCGGCACGCATACGGGCCGCCTGAATGAAAATCTCCATCTGTGCCCGAACGTGATCCTGACCGACATATTCATTCAGTAACCGTGGCCGAATGGCGCGATCAATCACCTCTTCTTCACGAACAGTTTGCGTAGGGGAAATCAGGCGGTCTGCTTCTATCATCCGTAAGCCTTTGTCTTAAGCTGTTTTATGCCAACTTGTTTATGCTAACTAAAAGTGAATCGTTGATTGCCGTTGAGGCGAGCACGTTGCTGATGACCACCGTACTACTATTTATTATCATGCGTGTCATGAGCTATCACGGACAACGATCAGAGTGCCGCTCGCAGCGCATTACGGATCAACGTTTCACAATCGGCGCCATCAACCGCCACCTTGCTGATCATACGGCTA
>JBOFCH010000064.1:0-5178 GCA_051645985.1 Plesiomonas sp.
GTTGCCAGTGTTTTGGCGCGCTCTTGTACCTGATCGCGAATCGAAGAGACGAAGATCCGTTTCCCCGGCAACAAAGACAGTACCCGGCGACGGCCGTCAGTTTCAGTCCAACCGGTGATTTGTACTTCCATCCAGTCACCGTCACGCTTGAGCACGGTCACTTCGGAGGCGGGCAGCAGGGAGCCGGCGGCGTCTTTATCGCCTTTGGCGGCATAAATCGGTTTCATATCCAGCGTGTACAGGGTGTCGCCGCTGTCATTGTCGTCGGCGGTTTTTTTCAAATCGTCAAATTGCTTACGGAAGCCGCTGCTGGTATCTGGCAATTGGTGCGCGATGCCCTTATGGCAATCGATACAGGATTGGTTGCTTTTCGCTGCCACTTCCATCATGCGCGCCGCTTCTGGATTTTGCTTGGCGTGATCCATCGCATCATAGTTATGACAAGAGCGGCAGGTGGCAGAGTTATTCTCTTTCATGCGCGCCCATTCTCGTTCGGCCAGTTCGGCACGGTGGGCTTCGAATTTTTCCGGGGTATCAATTTTTCCGGTGACAAGGGTGTGGTAGATGTCGCTGGTGGCTTCTAGCTTACGTTTGATCATCCCCGGAATATCTTGTGGGATATGGCAGTCATGGCACTCGGCCCGCACGCCGGCGGCGTTTTTAAAGTGCACCGATTGTTTGTACTCTTCATACACCGGTGTCATGGAGTGACAGCTAACACAGAACTCGGTGGTGCTGGTCACTTTAAATCCTACATGTGGCACGATAATCAGTGCTAGCCCGATAACGATCCCTGCGATTAACAGTGCCAGCACCGACCAGCGCGCGCTGGGACTGGTCAGTTTCTCCCACAACTTTTTCATTCTTTAACCCTGTGATTTATATGGTTTCACACGGGATACAATTTTATTTCTGAAATATGAACAGCGTGACTGGTCATCATGAATACGATACGGCAAAATATGAATAGATATGAACAGATTGCCATGAGGCAACCGACATGCCGCATCACATTGTTATTGTGGAAGATGATCCGGTAACGCAGGCGCGTTTACAGGATTACTTTGTTCAGGAAGGCTACCTCGTTTCGGTTACGGCCAGCGGGGCGGGGTTACATGAATTAATGCTGCTGGAGCCGGTCGATCTGATTTTATTGGATATCAATCTGCCGGGAGAAAATGGGTTGATGCTGACGCGGGCGCTGCGAGAGCGCTCAACGGTGGGGATTATTCTGGTCACTGGCCGTTGTGATCCTATAGACCGTATTGTCGGGCTGGAGATGGGGGCCGATGATTATGTCACCAAACCATTAGAGCTGCGCGAGTTGGTAGTGCGGGTTAAAAATCTGCTCTGGCGTATCGATTTGGCCAAGCAGGTGCAACCGGCAGCCGGTCAGGAAAACTGTTATCTGTTCGATGACTATTGTTTGAATGTGGCCCGCCATACGCTGACGCAAGAGGATGTGCCGGTGAAGCTAACGCGGGCGGAGTATGAGATGTTGCTGGCGTTTGTCACTAATCCGGGTGAGGTTTTAAGCCGTGAGCGATTGCTGCGGATGTTGTCAGCACATCGGGTCGACAATCCGGATCTGCGCACGGTGGATGTGTTGATCCGACGTTTGCGCAATAAACTGCGCCCCGAGTTGTTTGTCACTCAACACGGGGAAGGCTATTTACTGGCGGCAGAGGTTTTTTGAGTGGCATCGCGTGTTATCGCTGGGCAGGTATCTGAGCTGGCGAGATGGGGCTAACGGCAGGGGAATAGCCATACACTGGCCGAAAACCCAGCGGCGATAACGAGCGCTCGATGTTGCTTTGATTAACGTTTTGCGGCGTCAACAATAATAGCGCAGGGCTGATGTTATCGTTCACCGGCTGCTGTTGCAGGACGCGTATGGCTTGTTCAACCGCCAATTCTCCTTGCCAAACCATCTGATCGCTGGCGGATACGGCAATCTTGTCGCGTTTTAGGCCACGATAAACCTGATGCGACAGGTAAAAAGAGACAATCTCCAGCGGTTTTTTCCGGTGTAAGTTTTCACCCATGGCGACTTCGGCGGCAATTGCGGTACCGGCCACAATATCGATCTCTGGATAGCGTTCTAGCATGTCTTGCAGTAGGTTACGTTGCACTTCGGTGTCATTATCGCCATAAGCGGTGTCGACAATGCGCAGTGCGCTTCCCTGTAGTGCTTGTTGAAAGCCAGCCAGCATTTCATTACTGCCTCCGGCATCACGTGGCCCGGGCATCAGTAGAATATTCATCGGCTTGCCATGTGCTTCTTTAACCAGATATTGGCCCGGTAGGTAACCCATCTGATACCAAGGAACGCCAACACGCGTGGCAATATGCGGATTGTGGGTAGCATTGACCAGTTCAATTACCGGAAGTGGGCCAGCCAGCGCTTTCAATTGTGGTAGCTGTGCGGTGCTGCTACCGACAATCAATGCGTTCGCACCCCATTGTCGACAGAGACGGATCTGCTCTTGCTGAGTATGTAATTGATGGTAGCCACTGGCTTCCATAATTTTCAGCGTTACGGATAATTTTCGTGCCGCTTGCAACATGCCGTAATTGACGGAAAGCCAGTAAGAGTCTTTCAAGCTGGGATAGAGGGCACACAGCTTCCAAGGCTTACTGGTCTGCGTTGTTGTCGGCGCCAGTGATGTGCGAAGAGGACGGGATACCTGATCCGATTCCCAGTGCAGCAGCTCAGCTCGAGCGGTAATAACAGGCACGCTCAGTAAGATAGGTAGCAGGAAAAAAATGGCACGCATATTCACTCCCTCAGGATCAGGCCTTATGCTAGAGGTTTTGCATCCCTTAACTCAACCTTTCTTGTGTGATTACTTGCGCTGATGGCTATTCCTTCGTTAACTCGCCGGCTGTGGTTGGCATTTGTCTTGATGGCGGTACTAACACTGGCCAGTGCGCTGGTGGGATGGTTGAGTCTGCGTTTTGTCGAAACAGTCGAACAGAGTAATACGCAAGCCTTGCTGCCCACCATGAATATTGCCCGTGAACTCAGTGAAGCCAGTGCCTATGAGTTGATTTCTGCGCAAAACCTCACGGTGGCGACGACCCAGCAAGAGTGGCTTGCGCAAGGAAGAATGCTGACCACACAAAGCCTCAAAATTAGCCGTTTGCTCGTACAATTACGGGAGCAGGGCTTTGATACTACGGCGATTGAACAACAAGAAGCTGAAATCACCGGATTGTTAGGGCGTCAAGGTACGTTAGTGGGGCAGCGATTAGAATTACAGCAACAACGAGATACGTTGCGTGAGGCGATCACCCGCGCAACCACGCGAGTTGCCGAATTGGCGAAAGGACAGGCCAGTATTGCGGCAACGTCTGCGGGAGCGACTCAAGCAGGGATCTACGATTTGGTCGAGCAGAATCAGTCGGCAGCTACCTTACGAGCACTGGATCAGCTGGCCGATGTGGATTTGAGCTATCTGGATCAAATGATCGAACTGCGCTTGAGTGCCTTGCGGGTGGAGAGAATTATCCATGCGCTGAGTGATGGACAGGGAGAGGCTTTCTTAACACGACAGGAGCAGCAACTGGCGCAAGCTGTACGTATTTTGCATCGTCGCCATTTGCGGGTTGAAGATCCGGGTGTGCAACGCGAGTTGGCCGACTCTATCGGTGTGATGGAACAATATCAGAAGCTGATCGCTATTTGTAAGAATATCAGTCAGATTCAAGGGCAATTACAGGCTTTCAGTCAGAAAAATCTGGAGCTGTTTACCCGTTTTGGCGATGAGATTAATCGGCAGGTTGTACAGATTGAACAGCGCAATGCGCAAGCGCTTAACCAATTACGCACGGCGCAGAAAACGGGGCAATGTTGGTTGTTAGGGCTGAGTTTGTTGGCCTTGATAGCCTTATGTCTGATTCTGTGGCGTCTGGTGTATCGTCAGGTCACATTGCCATTGGAACAACATACCCAAGCACTGCAATCATTACTTAATGGTCGTCTGGACTCGGCATTTCCACACACTGACGGGATGCGAGAGCTGCAAAGTATCAACCGTTTGGCTAATGCCTTTCGCTCCAGTGTGCGAGCGCTTCGCTACCATCAGGCGCATTTGGAAGAGCAAGTTCGTGAGCGAACTGAGGCATTACAATCGCTGGTGGTTCAACATCGTCAGGCACGACATGAAGCAGAAAAGGCCAATCATGCTAAATCGGCATTTCTGGCCGCCATGAGCCATGAGATCCGTACTCCTTTACATGGCATTTTAGGTACCGCACAGCGTTTAGCACAGCAAACTGATTTGTCGGTTAAAGAGCGCGATTATGTACAGGCGATTAATGATTCTGGTGAGTCACTGCTTTTTATCCTGAACGATATTTTAGACTATTCGGCTATTGAGGCTGGACGAGCGCAGGTGTCGGTCAGTAATGAACCGTTTGATCCTGATGCCTTACTGCGTAGCATTGTGCGTTTGATGGAGAGCCGTGCGACGGCGAAAGGGATTTATCTGCACTATGACAAAAATAACAATAACCATCTTGCATTGCAGGTTGCAGAGTCTGTTGCAGCTGAGGCGGGGGAAAATGCGCAGCAAAAGGGTATTTCACTTCCCACTATGTTACTGGGCGATCCGCGTAGAATCAGACAAATCATTGTTAATTTGTTGAGTAACGCGGTGCGTTTTACGTCTCAAGGTGGTGTGACATTATGCTGCGCGGTGACAGAGGATTTTTGGGCCATCAGCGTGAGTGATACCGGGTGTGGTATTGCTTCTGATCAACAGCAACAGATTTTCGAGCCTTTTGTTCAGTTAGGACGACAAAGTGGCGGCACCGGACTTGGGTTGGCGATTTGTAAATCACTGGCTGAAGCGATGGAAGGCGCGTTATACGTCAGTAGTACTTTGGGCGCGGGAAGCTGTTTTACATTGCGCTTACCACTGCGGTTAGCGCCTGTCATTGTAGAGACATCCGAAATGGCTGGTGATTGGCTCAATGGACTGCGGTTATTGCTGATTGAGGACAATGCCCTGATCCGTCAGATTTCACGGGAGATGCTGGAAAGCCAGGGGGCACACGTTCTGGAGGCGGAAAGCGGGGCGCAGGCGGTATCGTTACTCGCTAGCGAGTCTGATTTTATCGATGGCATGCTGGTGGATTTGTCGTTACCGGATTGTGATGGCGCCGACTTAGCGA
>JBOFCH010000065.1:0-2075 GCA_051645985.1 Plesiomonas sp.
CAGAACTTAATGGATACACAATAATGAAGCGCTCAGCAGGCCTACTTATTCTGGGCATATGCAGTATGCCGGTGCTGGCACATACGCCGGTGATTGATTGCAAAGCCGCCTCTGGCGCAGTGGAAAAGCTGATCTGTAGCGATCCGAGCTTATCGGCGTTGGATCAGAAAATGGCACAAATTTATCAGGCCGCGGTGGCTAAAGGCACCGATCCTGCGTGGCTCAAAGCGACTCAGCGCGGCTGGATTAAAGGGCGCAACGAATGCTGGAAGAGCAGTGATTTGGCGGCCTGTACTCGCCACAATTATCAGCTGCGGATTGCCGAATTGCAGGTCAAATACCAACTCAGCCAGCCATTAGCGCCGATTGAATATCGTTGTCATGGGCGTCCAGATCCGGTGACGGTCACGTTTTATAATGAGACCAAACCTAAAGCGGCCAATATTACGCTCGACAGCAGCAGTGAGGCCAATAGTACTTATAGTAACAGTACCCAGAGTAACAGTACTCATAGTAATAGTACCCATAGTAATAGTCAGGTGGTGTCCTTTATCCAGCCATCAGGCAGCGGGTTTCGTTACGGGGGGGTAAACACCCAGTATGACGTTCTGCTCTGGGGCAAGGGTAATGACGCTACGTTAACCATCAATGGTACTGAGTATGCGTGTCAGGTCATTGCGCGGCCAAAGGACAGCAGCAAGACTGATGAGCCAACCGTGACTGAGAAAACGCCACAGGACAACAGCAAGAGCGACAGTCGGGTTGCTAGCAAGGTCGATAGCAAAGTACCAAAAGCCGAGCAACCGGCGGGTCAATAATTACGCGGATGCGAAATATAAAACGGCAGCATTTAGGCTGCCGTTTTATTATGGGTGCTTTTGTTGAGGCGCATTTAGGCAGTTAACCGCGAAAATATTGCCACGCATCTTGCCAGTTCATCCCAGTACCGGGGGCATAGTGCAATTCACCTTGTCCGCACCAACCACTGTTGGGCCACGGGCGACACTGATACAGGCGGCCCTTGCGGCGTACAACATCACCCGCCTGATAAGGGGTTCCTGCTTGGTATTCCGGATAATCGGATGGATTGTTGCTTGGCTGATCATCGGGGTTGATATTATTACGTCCGGTGACTTTAACGGTGTAATTTTGTGCCCCTAGCCCGTTATTGGCCTGAATTTGTAACCGGTAAGTCCCCGGATTATTCACTACCAGCGTCATTGGCGAGCGGTGTCGTCCGGCTTGCGCTTGACTGGTGGCGATACGGTTACCCTCGCGATTGTACAGCTCGGCGTTAACCAGATAAGGTGACGCGGCGGTTACATCAAACTGGATCAAGGCTTGTTGATTACGCAGTGGATAGTGGCGTTGCAGACCAGAGATCCGGATAGTGCGCGGGTAGCCGTCTTGGTTTTGCTGCCATTGGCCGTTTTGATCCCCTTGATTATTTTGGCTCCACTGATCATTTTGGTTCCATTGGCCGTTCTGATCTCCTTGATTATTCTGCTCCCACTGACCGTTTTGGTTCCATTGGCCATTCTGATCCCACTGCCCATTATCTCCGTGCCATTGACCATCGTCATAACCGGGATTATTCAGGATTTGATTCACATCCAGACAATTTTCCAGTGAGTTTTGGCTGGCACACAGCAGTTGACGGGCAATTTCAGCCGCTTGTCGGCTGCGCTCTTGCTCGGTGGCGGCTTGTGCTGTTGGTGAACTGCTGATAGCGATCAGTAAACCAAACAAGGAAAGAGGAAGAGAGAAACGGATCACCGCAGGGCGCATAGACAAGATTCCTAGACTCTGGTTACTCTGGCGTTGCATCCGCGTGGCGTGAATGCGGAATAAACGCTGGCATGACACCGTGGCCACGTATTGTAAAAAACACGCATCGTAAAAAAATAGGTATCGTAAAAATACTGTTGGCAGTATACGTGAAGGCGTCATCGACCGAAATGTAGGCGAGTGGGATGGCGGATTTACATCGAATTAAGGTCGTAGCCTGTGAGGTGGCTTCCGGATTATGGTGGAAGCTGTCTTTGAGGCTATGTACATCTTCAAGTTTATGAATG
>JBOFCH010000066.1:0-2942 GCA_051645985.1 Plesiomonas sp.
CCACGGCCAGCGCCAGATCCGGAACACTGTCAATCAAGGTGCCATCGAGGTCAAAGACCACGCTGCGCACCCCAGAAAAACGCATCATAGCTGTAACTCCGCGCGCATCTGACTAATCACCGCCGCGTAGTCTGGCTGACTGAAAATGGCCGAGCCGGCCACAAACATATCGGCCCCAGCCGCGGCAATGTCACGGATGTTATCAACCTTCACCCCACCATCGATTTCCAAGCGGATGTCATAACCGCTCTCATCAATACGGCGGCGGACTTCACGCAGTTTTTCCAACGTAGATGGAATAAACGACTGACCACCAAAGCCCGGATTTACCGACATCAGCAAAATCACATCCAGCTTATCCATCACATAATCCAGATAGCTCAGCGGTGTGGCTGGGTTCAAGACCAAACCGGCCTTACAGCCGCAATCTTTGATCAGTTGCAAAGTGCGATCGACATGCTCAGACGCTTCTGGGTGGAAGGTGATATAGGTAGCACCAGCCTCGGCAAAATCCGGGATGATCCGGTCAACCGGCTTGACCATCAGGTGTACATCAATCGGTGCGGTGATACCGTAATTGCGCAGCGCCTGACACACCATCGGGCCAATGGTCAGGTTCGGCACATAGTGGTTATCCATGACATCAAAGTGCACCACATCAGCACCGGCCGCCAAGACATTGGCGACATCTTCCCCCAAACGGGCAAAGTCAGCCGATAAAATTGATGGCGCAATGAGGTAATCCTTCATCTTCCAGCTCTCCAGCAAATCAATCGAAAAAGGTGACAACCACCGCGTGTTCGTTCTTCAGCGCCCGACCGGTGTCGTCGGCGTAAACAAGGCCAACAACTCACCGACTTTATTGCGGCTGCCGCCGTTACGGCTAATAGTCCGTTTTACCTGCACCACATTTAGCTGCGCCCCCTGATACAAACGACGTGTCAGCGGCGTATCGTGATTGGAGATCAGAACCGGCACCTGTTGCTGCGCCGCAATCTGATCCGCTAACTCAGCCAACGTTGCCTGATCATCGAGCGAAAAGCCGTTACTGTGGTAGGTGGTAAAATTTGCAGTGGTCGACAGCGGAGCATACGGCGGATCGCAGTACACCACGCAGTGTTTATGTACCCGGGCCAGCGTCTGGGCATAGCTTTCGCATACAAAAGTAGCGCGCTGGGCCTTATGCGCAAAAAAGCGCAGCTCCTGCTCCGGGAAATACGGTTTTTTGTACGACCCGAATGGCACATTGAAGCCACCTTTCAGGTTGTAACGACACAAGCCATTAAAGCCATGCCGGTTCATATACAAAAAAATCACGGCCCGCCGATACGGCTCGGCCGTCTGATTAAACTCATTGCGCAGGCGGTAATACACGTCTGCGCAATTATGCTCTGGTGTAAACAACTGACGGGCATCAACAATAAAACGCTCCACATCCTGTTTGACCAGATTGTAGAGATTGATCAGATCGCTGTTGATATCGGCCAGCACATATTCTTCAAAATCGGTGTTCAAAAACACCGAACCGGCACCGACAAACGGCTCAACCAGACACTGCCCCGACGGTAAGTGGCGGCGGATTTCATCAACCAGGCTGTACTTACCCCCGGCCCATTTGAGAAACGCGCGGTACTTCTTCATGCTGTGTGTTCTGCCACTTCTAGACTGCGTTAAAGCGGCTAATTGTACTCAGTTTAATTAGCCGCTGCAGTGGGTTATTGCGCCCGCTTCAGTTCAGTTTGTACCTGACGGTATGACTTGACCCACGGTTGATCGGCTTTCAATGCGGCTGGCAGGGTATTAATCGCCTGCTTAGCCTGCGCGACATTCGGATAATTACCCATGATCACCACGTACCAAGCACGTCCATTACGGCGCGTTTCATACACCCGCAGTGTGGATGCCAGACCACTTTTCTCGACAAAATGCCAAGCATCTTTCAGCGAATGAGAGCCGGACAGCTGCACGGTATAGTGCTTCGGCGAGGCTTTTTCCAGTTCGGTATCACCACTCAGACGGCTGTTATGACGACGCTTAGTGGCGGTCGGCTTGGCAGCACTCTCTTTCGTTGCCTGCGCTTTCGCGTTGTCGGCTTTCACCGACTCAGCGCGCTTTGCCGCCGCAGCGTGCTCTGGGCTGATGGCCGTCGAGGTCGCGGCGCTGTCGTTAGCACTGGCATCGGCCGGTTTTGCGGCGTCAGTGGCATTTGCATCGGTCGCCGGCGACGTAGATGTCGGTGTGGCCGCTTGCTGGACTTGCTGCTCGGCCGCCACCAGGGCATCCACCACATTGCCTGGCAACACCACCCGTTTACCGGTTTGCGGGAGGATCTGCGCTTGCGTGGTTTCGCCCGGTTCGGTCGGCGCAGTGATCTGTGCCACCGGACTTTGCTCGGTGAGACGGACTTGCTCATTTTGCTGAATCGGCGCCACGTCACCGCTATTGAGACGACCTTTAACATCCGGAACCGGATCTAATGGTGCACCCTCGACCTTCGGTAACACTTTTTCTGCGCTGTGCTCATCACTCTGACCGCCTAATGGCTGGCTAGAGACAGATGCGGCGCGATCGCCAGGGGTAAAAGTCGATTTCGCCGGCGCGGAATGTTCTGACAACCAGACCCACGTGCCCGCGCCCAGCGCCAGCAGCACCAATACCGCCAAGCTGATCAGGCCAACGCGTGAGCGCGACTCTTTGGCCCGCTGCGCGCGCGGTTTTGGCAATAAGTCAGGCTCCGGCTCTGGTAGCAAAGGCTTTTCGGCCGCCGCCAGTACCATGCCGGGACGCAGTGCCGTCCCCGTACCCAGCAGTGCTTCGGCATCCTGCGCCGGACGCTGTGCACGCACTAAGGCGGCCTTCATCAAGGTTAAGGACTCCGGACGCGTCAGTGGCGGCACATCAATAGTCATTTGCGCCACGCCTTGCTGTGCTGGTAGCGCTTT
>JBOFCH010000067.1:0-3125 GCA_051645985.1 Plesiomonas sp.
ATCAAGCGCAGCAACCCTTTGTGCGCCATATGCCGGTACTGACCGGCGTGGGTCAGCTCCAGCTGATAACGCTCACCACGCAGCCCGCTGCTTTTTTTCAATGTCGGGCGCACCGCTAGACGTCGCGCTTCTTGTTGGCGAGCCACTTGCTCTTGCAGGTGACTGATTTGTAGCGCCAGCTCGCGCTGCTCGTACGCCTCTTCACGGGCATACTCGCCAATCAGCGCACGAATAAAGTCGCGGGTTGGCAAGTCGCGCCACAGGCAATTGACCAAAATCAATAAATCGGGCGGCATGATCTGACTGCGGCCATTAAAAAAGGCGCAGGCGCGCAGCAAGTAAATGGCTTTTTTCCAGCGCCGATCGGAAATGTACAGATCCAGCTCTGGCGCTAGCGCCTGCTTCTCCTCCAGCCGCGTTTTGATGAAGTAAATTTTCTCAAAACAGGGATCGGGCAACTGTACCTGCGGGATCTGCTGCTGCCATTCCAGATATTCCTGTTCGGAGATTTTCAGCTCCGGCGGTACCGGATCGCGATACACATCATCGGCCGCTACCACCATCGAGCGAAAATTGTCTTTCTGCTCCACCTTACCGACATACACCCGCAGTAGCATGCGATCATAAAACGGATCTAACCCGCCTTGTGGATCGGGTAATTCGTTAGACGCCGTCAACAGCAAACGCATCGGCAAACGCAACGTCTGGGTGCCGTTACGAAATAAACGCTCATTGAGTACCGTCAGCAGGGTATTTAAAATCGCCGGGCTAGCTTTCCAAATCTCATCGAGAAAAACGATATGGGACGAGGGCAAATAACCATCGGTCAGGCGTATATACTGCCCTTGCTCTTTCAGGGCCTGAATCGACAAAGGCCCAAACACCTCTTCCGGCGTGGAAAAGCGGGTCATCAAATATTCAAAGGTACTGGCCTCTTTGAAGGCACACATCAGACGCCGAGCGATCAGGCTTTTACCGATCCCCGGCGGCCCGAGCAAAAAAATACTTTCCCCGGATAACGCAGCCAGCAGGCTGAGTTTGAAGGCATTTTGGCGTTCATACACGCCTTCACACAGATGGTGGTTTAAACGGCTGACTCGGCTGTTCAGGCGTTCACCTTGTTGCACTGAAAACATCACATCCTGTTCCTTCTGCGCCCACCGGCGGCGGAAAACTCGCCGCACGGACGGATCCGCACGATGCCGGGACTTAACCTCGTCACCAGCATCCCCCTGTTGCAAAGCAAAAATCGCCGCGATATGCGGTCTTTCTGGTGTACCGCAACCCCATATCGGTTTGGCCAATAGTGAATAAATATGTAATCGTCTCGTTAGCGCAGTACAGCGGTGTCCATCGGTAACACGGCAACGCTGTCGATGGCCATCCCACTCGGTAGGGTGATTATTGGTGAGGTTATGCCTAAACTATTCCTAAACCTAGTGACTTGCGCAAATCTTGTCAATCAATCTAACGACAACCGATTGCAACTCATTTTCACCAAACATAAAAGATCAACGCAATCAGCGATATTAATTAACACACCAAGATAAACCACAAGAATAAAATCACGGTTTATTTCGGTGCGTTCAACACCCCAAGTTAATAAGATGTAGTGACTAGCGCGTTATTTATGCACTGCCACGCATATTGTTATTTTGTGTAACCGGTCATTTTGTGTCACGTAGCGCTAGCTCGCAGAGAATAATAGGCACCTAGTATGCAAGACACCTTATATGCAAAAGAGGTATACAAGGGGGATATGCAAGGCAGCCAAACGCTCCGCACAGAGCAATGACCCGCCAAGCGGATTGATGGGGCGTGATAGGGGTTAATGGCTCGCGGGATAAAAAAACCGGTCAGGCGCAATAGCACCTGACCGGCCAACATGATCGATAATCTCAGGGAAAAGCGGGCCGCTTACGGGCGGGCGACAAAACCCACGGCATCGTAAACCTTAGCCAGCGTCTCTGCGGCGCGAGCAGACGCTTTCTTCGCCCCGTCACGCATCACCTGCTCCAGATAAGCTTCATCCGCCCGGTAGGTGTGGTAACGCGCTTGCAGCTCGGTCAGCATATCGGACACCGCATCGGCAACGGCGCCTTTAAGGTGGCCGTACATTTTACCGTCAAATTCCTGCTCCAGCTCGGCAATCGTCTTACCGGTCACGCCAGACAGAATATCCAGCAGGTTCGATACCCCCGGTTTTTCGGCCACATCGTAACGCACCACTGGCGGCTCAGCAGAGTCCGTCATCGCACGCTTGATTTTCTTGGTCACCGACTTCGGGTCTTCTAGCAGACCAATCACGTTATTGCGGTTGTCATCCGACTTGGACATCTTCTTGGTCGGCTCCAGCAGTGACATCACGCGCGCCCCCACTTTCGGGATCAGTGGCTCAGGCACGCGGAAAATATCGCCGTACAGCGCATTGAAGCGCTGGGCCACATCACGGCTCAGCTCCAAATGCTGTTTCTGATCTTCGCCTACCGGCACCTGCGCGGCTTGGTACAGCAAAATATCGGCCGCCATCAGAACCGGATAATCGAACAGACCGGCAGTAATATTTTCCGCATAACGGCTGGATTTGTCTTTGAACTGGGTCATCCGGCTCAGTTCACCGAAATAGGTGTAGCAGTTCAACACCCAAGACAACTGGGTATGCTCAGGGACATGCGACTGTACGAAGATGGTGCTCTTTTGCGGATCGATACCGCTGGCCAGATACAGCGCCAGCGTATCCAAGGTGGCCTTACGCAGTGTCGCTGGATCTTGACGTACCGTGATGGCGTGCAAATCAACGATACAGAACAGACACTCAAACTCATCCTGCATCTTCACCCACTGACGCAGTGCACCCATATAGTTGCCGATGGTCAGTTCGCCGGAGGGCTGCACGCCGCTTAATACAACCGGTTTTTTGCTTACAGTGGGTTCACTCATCACTACTCTTCCTAAAATTCAATGCTCTACTTTGATCCGCGCCGGCCGTAGCCAGTTACTCTTAGCGGTCAATACCTAGCGCCGGTAATAAACCGGAAAACTGATGTAATACCAAATCTGGCTCACTCAATGCAATGGATTCACCATAATTGTATCCATAACTGAGTCCCACACTCAGACAACCG
>JBOFCH010000068.1:0-4741 GCA_051645985.1 Plesiomonas sp.
ACCGCGAACCACGCAGCCGGAACTCACCAAATAGTATTATGATGAGCTTCACTACCGCAGCCCTGCTTCGGCCGCTGCTGCTTCTGTTGTTTTTGTTTGGCAGCACGCTATCATTTAGTTGCTATGCCGCCCACCACACCCTGCATCGGGCGGTGCACCATCATCCACTGCGCCATCGTAAGGCCCGTGCTCACCCTCATCTACAGCGACATAAAAAGAGCCGCTCCCTACACCACCGGCTACACAAACATCTGGATAAAATCCGCTTGGCCAAACAGATAGTGGTGCATAAGGCCATCCGCGAACTTGGTAAGCCCTATGTGTATGGCGGCAGTTCACCGCGCACGGGCTTTGATTGCAGCGGTTTGGTGTATTTTATCTATCGAGATCTCTTCACCCCACACTTACCGCGTACCGCTAATCGGATGTTCCATATGCATAGCGCTCGCCAGATCCGGCGTGAACAGCTGCAAGCCGGTGATCTGGTGTTTTTCCATATCCACAGCCCGCAACATCAACATGCGGATCATGTCGGGATCTATCTGGGCAAAAATCGCTTTATCCAAGCGCCGCATACCGGCAGCACCATTCGGATCAGTAGCCTGCAAAACCACTACTGGCAAAAGCATTATCTGGGTGCACGCCGCCTGCTAGAGGAGCCAAAAATTCATCTGGATCTGGCTCCCGATCAACGCTGGGGTTAACATGTTTCGATTGAATACCGGGCGCTCAGATTGCTGTTTTTTACACCATCTGAGCCAGCCCATTACTTTTTATCCTTGCTATCTGCCCCACTTCGTGGCTTAATACGTCCCGCATTGCGCTGCCCGGATAGCTCAGTCGGTAGAGCAGGGGATTGAAAATCCCCGTGTCCGTGGTTCGATTCCGCGTCCGGGCACCATCGCCTTTTCGATGGTCGAGTGCAAGCCACAATCAATTCCTCTGTAGTTCAGTCGGTAGAACGGCGGACTGTTAATCCGTATGTCACTGGTTCGAGTCCAGTCAGAGGAGCCAAATTAGAAAGCCCTGCTCATCGAGCGGGGCTTTTTTGTTGCTGCAATTTGTTGCCGCCAGCCCTGCGAAAGCGTTATCCTTCCCGCCTTAAATTCAGCCAGAGATGTGATATGACTACGCAAATACCCGATGACAGCAAAATCCTTCAAAAACTAAGAATAAAACAGTGGGTTGAACCGGTATTAGTCTTATCCATCCTTGGTATTCTGTTCGGCTATCTGGGTAACCAGATGGGTCTGTCCGCCATGGTCAACACCATTTTTAACACCGCCCACCAGCTGCTACTGAATACCGTATTGTTCATTATGGGGATCACGGTGCTCTCTGGTGCGCTGAGCCAATTGCTGAGCGAGTTTGGGGTGATCCGGTTGCTGGAGGTACTGCTAGCGCCACTGATGCGCCCAATCTACCGCTTACCGGGGCGCTGTGCGCTGGCTGGTTTGATGACCTTTTTCTCTGATAATCCCGCGGTGATCAGCCTCGCCAAGGATGCACGCTTTCGCCGTGGCCTGCGCCCGTGGCAGCTAATCTCCTTGACCAACTTTGGTACCGCTTTTGGTATGGGTTTGATAGTGGTGACCTTTATGGCCACTTTGCAATTGGGCCATGAGCACAATACCGTACGCGCTGCCCTGCTCGGTCTGGCTGGGGCCTTGATCGGCTCGGTGGTGACCACCCGCCTGATGCAACGTATGGTGCGCCCACTGGTGGGTGATGAACCGTTAGAGTGCCAGCAACCCGCAGCCTCCGAGCTGGAACAGTTTCAGGTCAGCCATGAAGAAAACAGCGATAACACACCGGTGTGGCTGCGGATCTTGAACTCTTTGCTGGATGGCGGGAAATCTGGGGTTGAGCTGGGTATGGCCGTCATCCCCGGGGTTTTGATCATCAGTACCTTTGTGATGCTGCTCACCTTTGGCCCAGGGCCAGAAGGTTACACCGGCGCAGCCTTCCAAGGGGTTGCCCTGCTGCCAGCGCTGGCAGCCAAAGCCGGTTTTGTGTTTGAGTTCCTGTTCGGTTTTAAACACCCTGAGCTGATCGCCTTCCCTGCGACCTCACTCGGCGCGGTAGGCGCGGCCATGTCATTGGTGCCGCCGTTTATCAGCAAAGGGTTGATCACCGGGAATGAAATTGCAGTTTTCACCGCCATGGGGATGTGCTGGAGTGGCTTTCTCAGCACCCACACCGCGATGCTCGATGCGCTCGGTTACCGCTCCCTTACCTCACGGGCGATTGCCGCGCACACCGTTGGTGGATTAGTCGCTGGGATCAGCGCCCACCAGCTGTTCGTCTTGTTTGGCTGATAGCATTCGAGTAATACGCGCCATACGAGCGATAGACGATAGAACAGAACAAGCGCAGGTCATGCCCGGCCTGCGCTAATACAGCTAACTACACTAACTACAGCGCAATACAACACCGCCTTACACCGCTGACTTGCCGGGCGCACGTTGATTACCCGAACCAGTGAACCTAAGGCCATCCCAGCGCGGGGCCATTTCTCACCCTCGTTTCTGTCTTCGTTTCAGTACAGTCCTCATCTGCACGTTATCAAACCGCACATTATCAGACTGTACTTTGCCCATGACTGCCGTATTTTTCACCACTTGAATAGTCTTTGTCCGTCTGCTAACACCATACAAATGTAAGCATTCGTATTTTTGTAATACACTTCAAACTATAAATATCCCAATACAGTATCTTGCCATTCGTTTTGTGAGCCAACTCGGTATTCATCTATGAAAATTGTTCATTTTGTCCTAGGACTGGTTGTGGTCTTCGCCTTGGCTCTGCTGGCAAGCAAGGATCGTAAGAAGATAAAATTGCGTTACATCGTACAGCTCGTGGTGATTGAGCTGTTTCTCTCCTATTTCCTGCTGCACTCTTCGGTCGGCCTGAGTCTGGTTACTGGGCTATCGGACATTTTCAATAAACTGTTGGAATACGCCGGTGACGGTACCAACTTCGTGTTTGGTGGTTTGCTGAATAAGGGCGAATTCAGTTTCTTCCTGCAAGTATTGATCCCCATTGTGTTTATCTCGGTACTGATCGGGATTTTGCAACACATCCGGGTGCTACCGGTGGTGATCCGTTTTATTGGCGTGGTTCTCTCCAAAGTGAACGGGATGGGGAAAATTGAATCTTTCAATGCCATCAGTGCCATGATCATCGGTCAATCCGAAAACTTCATCGCCTACAAGAACGTGCTACACCGGATCTCCGAACGGCGCATGTACACGATGGCTGCTACCGCCATGTCAACCGTATCCATGTCGATTGTTGGCTCGTACATGCAACTGATCGAACCGCGCTATGTGGTGGCGGCGCTGATCCTGAACATGTTCAGCACCTTCATCGTCTTGTCGGTGATTAACCCGTATGATAGCGATGAAGAAGACGATCTGACTCACATTGAGCATGATGAGCACAAGCTGACCTTCTTTGAAATGCTGGGCGAGTACATTCTGGCCGGTTTTAAAGTGGCGGTGATCGTAGCGGCGATGTTGGTCGGCTTTATTGCCCTGATTTCGATGATTAACCACATTTTCAGCGCCCTGTTCGGGATCAGTTTCCAAGATACGTTAGGCTACCTGTTCTATCCGGTAGCATGGCTGATGGGGATCCCACACAGTGAAGCGTTGCATGCCGGTAGCATCATGGCCACCAAGCTGGTCACCAACGAGTTTGTGGCGATGATGGAGCTGAAAAAACAAGCAGCAACATTAAGCCCACATACCGTTGGCGTGATCTCGATTTTCTTGGTTTCTTTTGCCAATTTCAGCTCAATCGGCATTATTGCCGGTGCCGTGAAAGGTTTGGATGAGGAGCGCGGCAATATGGTGTCCCGCTTTGGTCTGCGCCTGCTGTACGGCTCAACCTTAGTGAGCGTGTTATCGGCACTGGTAGCCGGTTTAATGCTATAAAATAACCAGTTAGCTGAAAAATGAGTCAAACGGGCGTATTCTGGCGGATTTATTGCAAAAGGGTGTTGACTCAGCTGCCCAAAACTCGTTTAATACGCCCCACAACGCGCTGCCCGGATAGCTCAGTCGGTAGAGCAGGGGATTGAAAATCCCCGTGTCCGTGGTTCGATTCCGCGTCCGGGCACCACTTCTCTTTGTCACTCGGTGAACTGTAGAAATGGTGGCTAGATAACGCAACGTGTTGGGCTGTGTAAACAGCAAGAACAATTCCTCCTTAGTTCAGTCGGTAGAACGGCGGACTGTTAATCCGTATGTCGCTGGTTCAAGTCCAGCAGGAGGAGCCAAATTAACGTCGAGTTAATGAGTTAAAGCATTAGGTGCGCCCGGATAGCTCAGTCGGTAGAGCAGGGGATTGAAAATCCCCGTGTCCGTGGTTCGATTCCGCGTCCGGGCACCATCTTTGATTTCAATAGACATTATCTCGATGTGAACAGTTCAATTCCTCTGTAGTTCAGTCGGTAGAACGGCGGACTGTTAATCCGTATGTCACTGGTTCGAGTCCAGTCAGAGGAGCCATACTAGAAAGCCCTGCTCATCGAGCAGGGCTTTTTTCTTTTCCTCTTCTTACTTTTTTTACTTTGTACCTCTTCACTGTTCTGGTTGCCCTGCCTTCCCTTGCCCGCTCTTCGGATGTGCCTGACGCTTACTTACCACGAACACCTCGCCCCCCCTGTATCTATCGAAATCTCAATCTAAATATCATGCGTATCTGAGTAAGATGGCGTGTGACCACGCCATCTGTC
>JBOFCH010000069.1:0-1830 GCA_051645985.1 Plesiomonas sp.
TCTCCAGTAAAAGGGTAAGGATTTACCGCTGTGATCCGTCTCTTTTAAGTAAATAAAAAAGTGCTAAGGAAAGAGGCGTAAATTCACGGAACGGCATTATTTAGTATAGATAGCCTGTAGCGTTTTATCCCAAAAGATAATGAAACGCAGTGTTTTAATGCTGATGGAGTTGCGCTATGAGTCGCTCTGGCATCACTTTTGTTGGCTTGCGAAGTAAGCCTGAGGCTAGGCTAGACACGGCAATGGCTGTTTGGCCAGCGTTAACGTGTCTATAGCTGGACATATTCCGAGATGAGCGGACATTCGCCGATACAATAAATGCTATTGATAATCATTATCATTTGATGTGTAATGAAGATCTCATGCACAGGAGATCGGCTTATGACTACATTACCGGTTGCAGCGCCCGCACCTCGTCGGGACAGGAAAATCAAACTTGCTCTGATGGGGCCAGCATTTATTACAGCGATTGGCTATATCGATCCCGGTAACTTTGCTACCAACATTCAAGCCGGCTCCGCATTTGGTTATCAGCTGTTGTGGGTCGTGGTATGGGCCAACGCCATGGCGATGCTGATCCAGCTGTTGTCTGCCAAGCTGGGGATTGCAACCGGCCAAAATCTGGCTGAGCATATTCGCGCCAGCTATCCACGGCCATTGGTATGGTTTTACTGGATTCAGGCTGAATTGATTGCGATTGCCACTGATCTGGCTGAGTTTATCGGGGCATCTATCGGCTTCAAATTGCTGTTTGGCATTTCATTGTTCGATGGGGCAGTGCTGACCGGTCTGGCGACTGTGCTGATCTTAGCGTTACAACAGCATGGTCAGAAACCGTTGGAAATCGTGATTGGTCTGTTTTTGATGTTTGTGGCTGGGGCTTATGTTTGTGAGCTGATTTTTTCTCGCCCTGATGTGGTGGAGCTTGGCTGGCATATGCTCAAACCACAAATGCCAGATCAGAACGCACTGATCCTGTCTGCCGGTGTGCTGGGTGCCACTATTATGCCACACGTGGTGTATCTGCATTCGGCGCTCACACAGCACGGTAGCCGAGAAGATCGTAAAGAGCGCTATGCCGCGACTAAAATGGATGTGGCGGTTGCCATGACTATCGCCGGTTTTGTGAATATTGCCATGATGGCGGTAGCTGCTGCCACATTCTATTCGGCGGGTCACACCGGTATCACTGAGCTGGAGCAAGCGTATCAGACTTTGCATCCATTACTGGGTCAGGCGGCGGCGGTCATTTTTGGTCTTAGCTTGGTGGCTGCCGGTCTGTCGTCCACCGTGGTTGGGACATTGGCCGGTCAGGTGGTGATGCAGGGATTTGTAAACTTTAGCATTCCATTATGGGTACGGCGTGTCGTCACCATGTTGCCCTCTTTCATCGTGATCTGGTGTGGAATGAACGCGACTCATGTGCTGGTGATGAGTCAGGTGTTCCTGAGCTTTGGGATAGCATTGGCATTGATCCCACTGTTGCGCTTTACCGGTGATCGCCGTTTGATGGGCGATCTGACCAACAAACCACTGACTCAGGCCGCAGGTCGTCTGATAGCAGTGGTGGTGATCGCCATCAACTTGTATTTACTGGTGGCTACCTTCACCGGTTTTACCGGATTTTAAGGTACGAGAGTTGTCTTAATTCTGGGGTGATCACTGAGCAGAAAAGGCAGTACGCATGAGGTGCTGCCTTTTTTGTGCGGTCAGCAAAACCGGACAACAGCCTGAATTGCTGTATAAAACACCACTTGGTCAAACGGAGTGTGACTGCCAAAACAATATTCCACATTGCCGTTGTCAGTATGGGGAGGCTTTATTTACAAT
>JBOFCH010000070.1:0-2476 GCA_051645985.1 Plesiomonas sp.
ACTTCACTGGAGTACAAAGTATTGGTGTACCTGATGCAAAACAAAGGGCGGGTGATTTCACGTACCGAGCTGGTGGAAAGTATCTACCGGCAGGATTTTGATCGCGATTCCAACACCGTCGAGGTGTTTATTGGCCGAATTCGGCGTAAAACCGACAGCCGGATCATTCAGACCGTGCGTGGGTTAGGATACCGAATTAATGCAGACTGATCGTTTTAGCCTGCGCCAGCGGGTACTCGGTGCGACCATCGGCTGGCTATTGCTGGTGCTGGTCAGTGCTGGGATGGTGGTGCCGGAGATTTTGCGCCACTATTTGCAGCAGGAAGCGAGTCAGTCCATGCGTTTGTATCTGGATGAACTGAGTGCACGTCTGGAAGTCAATGCGCAGGGTGAGCCGGTGGTGAGCGGTTTACTTAGCGATCCGCGCTTTCGTCAGCCCTACAGCGGACTGTACTGGCAGGTGACGTCGCCGTCTGGGGTGTTACGCTCACGCTCACTGTGGGATAGCAGTATGCAGGAGCAACATGGTCAGTGGATAGGGCCAAAAGCGCAGCCGTTGTTGCGGGTCAGCCGTGCGTTAACCATGCCAGATTATCCGCATCCCTTAACGCTAGTAATTGCACAAAACGAAGTGCCGCTGCATCAAACCTTGGCGCGATTAACCCGGCTGTTCTGGGGCATTTTAGCGCTGACCGGTATCGGCATTTTGGCCATTATCGGTGTGCTGATCGGTTGGTCACTTAAACCACTGCGGCGCGTGCAGCAACAGCTGATGCAGGTGCGACAAGGCAGCCAGACGCAGTTAGAAGGCGCGCTACCAAAAGAATTAGCGCCGTTGGCCGCCGATTTGAACGCTTTGCTGTTTCACTATGCTGAATTATTAAACCGTGCGCGCCACCACACCGGAAATCTGGCGCATGCGCTGAAAACTCCGTTAGCGGTGCTCAATAACCAGATAGCCTTGCTCCCTCCGACCGAGCAGGCACAGCTGCAAGCGCCGTTAAGGCAATTGCGTGAGCAGATTGAAAGCCATTTGGCGCGCGCCCGAATTGCCGGAGCCAGCAATATTTTGGCGGTACGCTGTCAGCCAGCGCTGCGTATTGATCGCATTGCACTGGCGATGTCTAAAGTGTATGCGTCGCGCGATGTCGAGCTGATTAACGAGCTGGATAGTGAGCTGTTACTGGCGGTGTCAGAAGATGATTTTGATGAGATGGCTGGAAACCTGATTGAAAATGCCTTCAAGTGGGCAAACGCATTGATCCGAGTTCACCTGTCTGCGCCAATCGGCGGGGCCGGTGAGAATGGCGTTCTGACGTTGCTGATTGAAGATGATGGTTGCGGTATTGCGCCAGCTGATCGGGAGCAGGCTCTCCAACGTGGCGTGCGCTTAGATGAAACGACCCCCGGCAGTGGTTTAGGCCTAAATATTGCTTATGAAATGGCACTATCCTACCGGGGAGACTTACGTTTACAGCCATCAGCGCTGGGCGGGCTTCGGGCGGAGCTGACATTACCCGTTGTACGGCAGTGATCCTCGTGTGGCTCCGTTTACCGAGGATCCCATTTACCAAGGCTCACCATTCGGCCCGATACGGGGTTAACGCACTATTCCGGCACTATATCCGGCATTATTCCAGCATGCCGCGTGCGGGATGCCGGTTTTCATTTTTCATCTGCCACAGCATCCAGATACACAGCAAGGTGCTGCACGCCGGCAGCGCCATCCAGATACCGTTGACCCCCCACCAGCGAGCAAACGCAAACAGGAACAGACCAATCAGCAGCAACTTGCCCCCGGTCAGGGTAGAGGCAATTACCGGCTTATTCACCGATTGGAAATAGGTCGCGCCGACTAACAGCAAACCTTCCATCGGTAGACCCCAGAAATAGCGGTAAATCCCGTTCACCGCCTCTTTGGTCAGCGCCGGATTATCACCCGCAAACAAAAAGGCGACATAGTGGGGGAACAGATACAGCACGGCCATACCGATGATCCCAAGGCCTGCGGTAATGCTTAGGCCTAAATTGCGGATTTTACGCACTCGCTCTTCAAGACCTGCACCGGCATTAAAACTGGTGATGGGTTGGATCCCAAGCGCTATCCCTTCGAAAATCAGGTAGAAAAAAGCTTCGGCATAACTGACGATGCCATAGGCCGCCACATGCAAAGCACTTCCCATGCTCATAAAGGCTTTATTGTGAAAGGCTAAGACGACAGATAGATACAGGTACATGAGCAGACTGGAAGTGCCAAGTCGCAGGATTTGTACCAACAGGCTCAACTGTGGACGCAGTGCTGCCCATGTCAGGCGTAACTGACTGCGCCGCGAGCAAAAATGCGACAGACACAAACCGCCGGTGACCACTTGCGACAGCATCGTTGCCAAACCTACCCCGGCCAGCCCCATCGGGAATACGGCCAAAAACAGGTAATCCATAATCACGTTCAGCGTGCCACCCAGCACCATGATGT
>JBOFCH010000071.1:0-4842 GCA_051645985.1 Plesiomonas sp.
TGTGATGCCATTTATTCTGCGTAATGTGCGCCTACAGGGGGTCGATTCGGTACAAGCGCCGTATGCCATGCGCCAACAGGCGTGGTCACGTCTAGCTACCTTGCTGCCGGAGAGCTTCTATCAACAGGCGGCGCAAGAGATCACGCTGGCCCAAGCGCCAGAATATGCTGCGCGCCTGCTGGATAATCAGGTCACCGGCCGGACGCTGGTTCGTCTATCAGAGCATGGCGCGGCCTGAGGCGTCCTGACACAGCAAGAAGCGATAAGCTACGCGCGTACCGCGATACATGCACTTAGGCCATGCAAACGCCCACATGGCCACCACCCGCGGCAAGCTACTCGCTTGAATGGTGTAATAAAACATCATAAACCGCCAGCTTGCGGCTAAATCGCGCCAATATGACCGGAAATATGGCCGAAAATGTTGTTTTTTTGCTCCGTAACTTGCGCTATATCAACAACCCCCAAAGAGAAACACTTAGAATAATTCACATTAGGTCAGTTTAGTTTTTTCTGGAGGCATACGTTGCCTCCTTTTTTTTATCTTTTTTACCGCCAGAGCGGGCTATTTCTCTCTTATTCTTCCCACTCATCTTCCCGCATCAGTGCCATTATCACGGTTTCTGTCCCCGCAGCTGCTATGTTATGGCTCTCTACTACGAAAATTCTCTTCACCGAATCACCGCGCCAGCCGTGCCTTACCGGCTTATTTTAGAGTTTAGACTCTAATTTCGTTGCCCACATCTTCGCTGATAAGACCAGTATTTTGCTGCCAACTGAGCCGATATCATTATAATGGACAAAATCCTTGTGATAGATTGGCTTTCTTAAACCGCAATACTGGTATATCAAAGCAATTCAGGGTATTTTCCCTTTATAGCCTCACGTTCGCCGGAGAAGTCAGCATAATGGCGCAAAATCTTCGCATTCTGGTCCTCAATGGCCCGAATTTGAACCTGCTCGGTCTGCGCGAGCCAAAACATTATGGCTCACAGACCCTAGCCCAGATTGTTGCTCGCTTAACCGCTCTGGCTGAAGCGGCCGGTGTCGAACTGACCCATTTTCAATCCAATGCGGAAGCAGAGCTGATCACGGCAATCCATCAGGCCTACGGCCAATGTGATTTCATCTTGATTAATCCAGCAGCCTTCACGCACACCAGTGTGGCTCTGCGTGATGCCCTGCTCGGGGTCGGCATTCCGTTTATTGAAATCCACTTATCGAACGTCCATGCCCGCGAACCGTTCCGCCATCACTCCTACTTGTCGGATATTGCCGTCGGAGTGATCTGTGGTCTGGGTGCTGACGGGTATGAATTTGCTCTACAGGCGGCGCTGCGCCGTTTGTCATAAAACTAACAACTCTACGGAACCACGCTAATGGATATTCGTAAAATTAAAAAACTGATCGAACTGGTTGAAGAGTCTGGTATTTCTGAGCTGGAAATTTCAGAAGGTGAAGAATCGGTTCGTATCAGCCGTGTCATGACCGCCGCTCCGGCAGTGCAGTATGTTGCCCAAGCCCCTGCTGCGGTAGCGTCTGCCCCTGTTGCCGCCGCTGCACCCGCAGAGGTGAAGCCAGCGAGCGAAGCCATGACTGGCCATATCGTGCGCTCCCCAATGGTCGGTACTTTCTACCGCACCCCAAGCCCAGATGCGAAAGCCTTCGTCGAAGTGGGTCAGACCGTATCGGTTGGTGATCCGCTGTGCATCGTCGAAGCCATGAAAATGATGAACCAGATCGAAGCCGACAAAGCCGGTGTGGTGAAAGCCATCCTGCTGGAAAACGGCCAGCCAGTAGAGTTTGATGAGCCGCTGGTTATCATCGAATAACGGGGAATAACCATGCTGGATAAAGTTGTTATCGCAAACCGCGGTGAAATTGCACTGCGTATTTTGCGGGCCTGTAAAGAGCTGGGAATTAAAACTGTCGCGGTGCACTCCACCGCTGACCGTGAGCTGAAACATGTGCGACTGGCTGACGAAACCGTCTGTATCGGCCCGGCTCCGTCCACGAAAAGCTATCTGAATGTCCCGGCCATTATTGCGGCGGCAGAAATTACCGGCGCAGTCGCCATTCACCCGGGTTACGGTTTCTTGTCCGAAAACGCCGATTTTGCCGAGCAAGTCGAAAACTCCGGTTTTATCTTCATCGGTCCACGCGCTGAAACCATCCGTCTGATGGGGGACAAAGTGTCCGCCATCACGGCGATGAAAGCGGCGGGCGTCCCTTGTGTACCGGGATCTGACGGCCCTCTGGGCGATGATATGGAGAAAAACAAGGCGATCGCGAAGCGTATCGGCTATCCCATCATCGTCAAAGCCTCCGGTGGTGGTGGCGGCCGGGGTATGCGTGTCGTACGCAGCGAAAAAGAGCTGGCACAATCTATCACCATGACCCGTGCCGAAGCCAAGGCGGCGTTCAGTAACGACATGGTCTACATGGAAAAGTATCTGGAAAATCCTCGTCACATCGAGATCCAAGTACTGGCCGATGGTCAGGGTCATGCCATTTATTTGGCCGAGCGTGACTGCTCCATGCAGCGTCGTCACCAAAAAGTGGTGGAAGAAGCGCCAGCGCCGGGGATCACACCGGAAATGCGCCGCCACATCGGTGAGCGTTGTACCAAAGCCTGTATCGAAATCGGCTACCGCGGTGCCGGGACTTTTGAGTTCCTGTACGAAAACGGTGAGTTCTACTTTATCGAGATGAACACCCGTATTCAGGTCGAACACCCAGTGACAGAGATGATCACCGGGATCGATCTGATTAAAGAGCAGCTGCGCGTTGCTGCCGGTATGCCGCTGTCCATCCAGCAAAGTGATGTTCAGGTGCGTGGCCATGCCATTGAGTGCCGGATCAATGCCGAAGATCCAGAAACCTTCCTGCCGTCACCGGGCAAAATTACCCATTTCCACTCACCGGGTGGGTTTGGCGTGCGCTGGGAATCTCACATCTACAGTGGTTATACCGTGCCACCGCATTATGACTCGATGATCGGCAAACTGATCACTTACGGTGAAACCCGTGACGTGGCGATTGCTCGCATGCGTAATGCGCTGTCCGAAACCATTATCGATGGGATCAAAACCAACATCCCTCTGCAAGAGCAGATCATGGATGATCCGAATTTCCAGCAAGGTGGCACCAATATCCACTATCTGGAAAAGAAACTCGGTCTGCAATAAGCCACCGTTTGCACATCAAGCCAGCCTCGCGCTGGCTTTTTTTTTATCCTCTGCCCGATCTGCGCTACAATTGCCGCCTTTTTTCTGTTCTGGCTGTAAGGGGGACGTGGCGGATCATGCATGATCACCGTTTCAAACAGGCGCACCGCGAAGCGCGCTGGGCCTTCTGGCTGACGCTGGCCTATCTGGTTTGCTGGGCGGTCGCCGCTTACCTGCCGGACAGCAGCACCGGTTTCACCGGCTTGCCACGCTGGTTCGAGCTGGCCTGTCTGCTGCTGCCGCTGGTTTTTATTTTCCTGTGTGCACTGATGGTCAAATACGTATACCGCGACATCTCACTGGAGAGCGATGATGAAAAGTGAGATTTTACTGCCACTGATCGGCTATTTAGCTTTGGTGTTTGTGGTCGCCATTTACGCCTATTACAAACGCGGCAAAGGCAGCTTCCTGAACGAGTATTATGTCGGTAACCGTTCAATGGGCGGCTTTTTGCTGGCCATGACCCTGACCGCTACCTATACCAGTGCCAGTTCGTTTATCGGCGGGCCGGGCGCTGCCTACAAATACGGTCTGGGTTGGGTACTGCTGGCGATGATCCAACTGCCGGCGGCTTGGTTATCGCTCGGGGTGCTGGGGAAAAAGTTTGCGATTTTATCGCGTCGCTACAATGCCCTGACGCTCAACGATCTGCTGTACGCCCGTTACCGTAATCGCACCGTGGTGTGGGTCTCCTGCGCCAGCATGCTGATCGCCTTTTTTGCTGCGATGACGGTGCAATTTATCGGTGGCGCACGCCTGCTACAAACCGCGGTCGGTATTCCGTATCTGGATGGCTTATTGATTTTCGGTCTAACGGTTGGGCTGTACACCATGTTCGGTGGTTTTCGCGCCGTGGCGATGACCGATGCCTTGCAAGGGATTGTAATGATGGTCGGCACCGTGATCTTGCTGTTTGCGGTGATCCATGCCGCTGGAGGTCTGCCAGCCGCTATCCATACCCTGCACAATATCGATCCGGATTTGCTCAGTGCCCGTGGGCCAAACGGCATGCTGGATCTGCCCTTTATGGCCTCGTTCTGGGTGCTGGTGTGCTTTGGGGTGATTGGTCTACCGCATACGGCGGTACGCTGTATGGCCTATAAAGACAGCAAAGCGCTGCATTTTGGCATGATTGTCAGCACCCTGGTTGTGGCCATCTTGATGCTCGGCATGCACCTGACCGGCGCACTGGGCCGCGCCGTGCTGCCCGATTTGGCCATTCCCGATCAGGTGATCCCGACGTTGATGATCCAAGTCCTACCCCCACTGGCCGCCGGAATTTTTCTGGCCGCACCGATGGCCGCCATTATGTCCACCATCGATGCCCAGTTGATCCAGTCATCAGCCACCTTGGTCAAAGATCTTTATCTGCGCTTGCGCCCGCAAGATGAGTACAATGAAAAACGGATCTCACGCCTATCGACCCTGAGCACCTTGATCCTCGGCGTGCTGTTGATTTTAGCCGCCTGGCAGCCGCCAGAGATGATCATTTGGCTAAACCTGATGGCCTTCGGCGGCCTGCAAGCGGTGTTCTTATGGCCGCTGGTGCTGGGCTTGTACTGGGAGCGCGCCAACGCATGGGGAGCACTCAGCTCGATGCTGTTTGGTGGCAGTA
>JBOFCH010000072.1:0-3163 GCA_051645985.1 Plesiomonas sp.
TGTATGACATGTTGTAAGAGGGTGTCGCGGGGCTAAGGGAATGACGGTGTACTGCCGAGCGAACAGGCGCTCGTGCTGGGTTAAGGTTGGCGTCAGGCGCGTGTGACAAAAATTGACATTTGTTTGTCAAAAAAATGGCAGCAGGAAGGTCACGTCAAGCTCAAACAGTTGTTTGAATATTGTGAACGAGAGGTTACACTCAAGGTGTTCAGGTCTGACCAGCACGGCAGACTGATGCGCCTATTTCTGAAAGGAGTTCACATGAAAGCGGTACAAAACCTTACCACACGCAGCGGTGAGCGTATTGCAGTGGTGGCGGGATTACGCACCCCGTTTGCGCGTCAGGCGACAGCATTTCACGGCGTACCGGCGTTGGATCTGGGGAAAATGGTGGTGAATGAGCTGCTGCTGCGCAGCGGTCTAGACCCACAGCTGATCGATCAGGTGGTCTTCGGGCAGGTCGTGCAGATGCCGGAAGCGCCCAATATTGCCCGTGAAATCGTGCTGGGAACCGGTATGAGCGTCCATACTGATGCCTACAGCGTTTCCCGTGCCTGCGCTACCAGCTTTCAGGCGGTGGCCAATATTTGTGACAGTATCGTCAGCGGCACTGTTGAGATCGGTATCGCCGGGGGGGCAGATTCCTCTTCCGTGTTGCCTATCGGTGTATCAAAAAAGCTGGCTCGGGCGCTGGTGGACTTAAACAAGGCGCGCACCCTCAGCCAACGCTTGAAGATCTTTTCCGGCTTGCGCCTGCGCGATCTGTTGCCGGTACCGCCAGCAGTGGCCGAATATTCCACCGGTTTATCGATGGGACAAACCGCCGAGCAGATGGCTAAAACCTATCATATCAGCCGTGCCGAGCAAGATGAGCTGGCGCTGCGCTCCCATCATCTGGCTGCGCGTGCGTGGGCCGATGGCCTGCTGACCGACGAAGTGATGACGGCTTATGCCACGCCTTATAAAGCGCCACTGGAAAAGGACAACAATATTCGTGGCGACTCCACGTTGGCCGATTATGCCCGTTTAAAGCCGGCTTTCGATCGTCGCCATGGCACAGTGACCGCGGCCAACAGTACGCCACTGACCGATGGCGCCGCTGCCGTGATCTTGATGAGTGAAGGGCGCGCTAAGGCGCTCGGCTTGACTCCGCTTGGTTATATTCGCAGCTATGCCTTTGCCGCTATCGATGTATGGCAAGACATGCTGATGGGGCCGTCTTATGCCACACCGCTGGCACTGGCGCGTGCCGGGGTGAACTTGTCGGATTTAACCCTGATAGATATGCACGAAGCGTTTGCCGCTCAGACGTTGGCGAACTTACGTATGTTTGCCAGTGCCGAGTTTGCGCGCGATAAATTGGGGCGCAGTCAGGCGATCGGCGACGTGGATATGGACAAATTCAACGTGCTGGGCGGTTCGCTGGCCTATGGTCACCCGTTTGCGGCCACCGGTGCGCGCATGATCACCCAGACGCTGCGTGAGTTAAAGCGTCGTGGCGGAGGTCTGGCATTGAACACCGCGTGTGCCGCTGGCGGGCTGGGCGCGGCGATGGTACTGGAGAGCGAATAATGACAACACAAAGCGCATTTACCTTAACGGTCAGGGATGATGGGGTCGGCGTACTGACCATGGATGTTCCCGGTGACAGCGTCAATACCCTGAAAGCCGAGTTCGGCGAGCAGATCCGAGCGATCTTGGCCGATCTAAAAAGTCGTAACGATGTGCGCGGTCTGGTGCTGATCTCCGGTAAAGCGGACTCATTTGTGGCCGGAGCCGACATCAGCATGCTGGCGGCGTGTCGCAGTGCTGAGGAGGCGGCAACCTTATCCCGCCAAGGTCATGCGGTGATGGCGGAGTTGGAAGCGCTGCCGTTTACTGTGGTGGCGGCGATCCATGGGGCTTGTTTGGGCGGCGGGTTGGAGCTGGCACTGGCGTGTCACGCTCGGGTTTGTACCGAGCATGACAAAACGCAACTGGGCTTGCCGGAAGTGCAGCTGGGTTTGCTACCCGGGTCGGGTGGCACGCAGCGTCTACCGCGCTTAATTGGTGTCGCCACTGCGCTGGATCTGATGCTGACCGGGCGTAGCGTGCGGGCAAAATCGGCGTGTAAGATGGGCTTGGTGGATGATGTGGTGCCACCGAGCATTTTGCTGCAAACGGCCGCCGAGTTGGCGCTGCAACCGAAGCCAAAGCGCAGTAAACCGGGGGGGGCCGTTGGATGGCTGCTGGAGGGCAATAGCGCCGGCCGCAATCTGGTCTTTAATCAGGCTACGAAGCAGACGTTGAATAAAACCCGTGGTAATTACCCAGCACCGGAAAAAATTTTAGATGTCGTGCGCTGCGGCTTGGAAAAAGGGATGACGGCCGGTCTGGAGGCCGAAGCTCGCGAGTTTGGGGAACTGGTGATGACACCCGAGTCGGAGGCGCTGCGCTCGATTTTCTTTGCCACCACCGAGATGAAAAAAGAACGTGAGGCAGGGACCGAGCCATTGCCGCTGGCATCAATTGGAGTGCTGGGTGGTGGGCTGATGGGTGGCGGTATTGCTTTTGTTACCGCCAGCAAAGCCGGTTTGCCGGTGCGCATTAAAGATGTGGCCAGCGCGGGGATCAACCATGCGCTGCGTTACAGTTACGATTTGTTGAACAAGCGCGTGAAGAAGAAAATTCTGCTGCCAGCCCAGATGCAAAAGCAGATGCTGATGCTTTCCGGTGGGCTGGATTACACCGCGTTTGCCCACCGAGATCTGGTGGTGGAGGCCGTATTTGAAGATCTGAAACTCAAGCAGAAGATGGTGGCAGATGTCGAGCAGTATTGCCGTCCAGATACGGTGTTTGCCTCTAACACCTCGTCACTGCCGATTGGACAGATTGCGGCGCAGGCGCAGCGGCCGGAAAATGTGATCGGACTGCATTATTTCAGCCCGGTGGACAAAATGCCGCTGGTGGAAGTGATCCCGCATGCCGGTACCTCGGCGCAGACCATTGCCACCACGGTAGACTTTGCTCGTAAGCAAGGCAAAACACCGATTGTGGTCGCCGATCAGGCGGGCTTCTACGTTAACCGTATTTTGGCACCGTATATGAACGAAGCGGCGCGTTGCCTGTTGGCCGGAGACAGTATCGAACATATCGATGCAGCCTTGATGGACTTTGGTTTCCC
>JBOFCH010000073.1:0-7104 GCA_051645985.1 Plesiomonas sp.
GTTACGTTATGAGTCTGATTAAAAGTGCCACGACGATTGGTGGTGCGTCGGTTATCTCTCAGGTGATCGGGGCGATTTCGGTCTGGCAGATTTCACATAAATTTGGCATGAACGAGGTGGGGATTTACGCTCTAACCTACAGTGTGGCTCTGATCGGCGCGCAGGTGGCGATGTTTGCTTCACAGCTGTTGTTGCCTAAAGTGGCTGATGAGGATGTTCCTCCTTCGGTCATGTTTTGCCTGTTGCAAGCTGGGTTGATCCCGCTGCCATATACCTTGCTCATGCTGCCATTTTTCAGCCTGAATCCGTGGACAACTTATCTGCTGACCGTAACCCATGCGCTGATTTTGGTGGCAGAAAATCTGGCACTGCGCGGAGAGCAATTTCAGCGCTTGGGATTGCAGCGGATCTCGGCATCGTTGGTGGTGTTAGTGTGCTTGGGGATAGCGCCTTCGGCTGGGATTTTTTATCTCGCTTGGGCACTGCTGCTGTTTGTGGTGGTGGTCGCTTGGCTGATGACGGCATTTGATGTGCGCCGATTACGGCGTCGTGATATGTCTTTATCGGCTCTGTCTGCCTATTGGCATCAGCATCGGGTCCATCTTAGCCGAGTGGGGAGCGCTGAAGTGCTGGCCATGGCGACCGCGAACTTACCGGTGATGTTGGTGAATTACTGGTTTTCGCCGCTGGTGGCCGGGTATTTTGCCGTGGTGACTCGCTTTTGTTTAGCGCCAGTGCAGATTATCGGTAATGCGGTGCGCAATTCGGTATTTTCCCGTTGGTCCGTCGATTTTCGTAATCACCATTTTAATGCTGCGGAGTTTGCGAAGGTGCGTTTACTGCTGCTGGCAATGGGGGGCGTCGCAGTGGTTGGGATCTGGATTTTTTACCCGCTGATCATGCATGCCTTTTTCGACGATCAGTGGGTGGACTCCATTCAAACCTCACGTTATATGCTGCCGTATGTCTTTACCGCGCTGGCGATCAGCCCATTGACGGTGATTGAGTTGGTGTATGGCTCGGCCAATTACTTTTTACGAATCCAAGTTGAGCAGTTGTTGGTCGTGCTGCTGTCGCTACTGATCTTACCGTATTTCACCCCGCATTATTCGTTGGCCATTTTGGCTTATGCCTCACTCACTGCGCTGCGTTATGCCTTCATTTACTTGAGAGTTAATTGGCGTGCCAGACAGCTGGCCGGTCAGGGAGTGGGGGAGTGAATACCGCCACCTATATGCAAGGCTATCTGTTTACCACCTTGGTGGTGTGTGGGTTAGCCCAGTATTTCACCGGTGTGTCGGCCTTTTTATGGTTACCGTTTTTGCTGGCATTGGGAATGGTGATCCTCCTGCCCCTACAAACCCGCTATAGCCCGTTACAGCTCGATCACGCGAATGTTTTGCTGCTCACTCTGTTTGGGGGTTTCTTCTTGTTGGCGCTCTTGACCACACTGTTACAAAACGGTGTGGCGGTGACCATTGTTGGGATGAAAAATGAGCTGGCGTTGTCACTGATATTTCCCGCGCTATTGCTGGGATTTTGTCGGGAGTCGCAGATTTACCGGGTTACGCGCTGGTTTTACGGGGTGTTCTACCTGCAAATTCCGGTGGTGCTGTATCAGATCTTGGTGGTGGTGCCGCATCGGGTTGCGGTGAAAGGTGAGTATGAAAAGTGGGATTCGGTGGTTGGCACCTTTGGTGGCGATCCCTTGGGCGGGGGAAATACCGGCGCTCTCGGCATGTTTTGCCTGCTGATCATGCTGCTTAAACTTTCTGAGTTTAAATACGGGCTGACCAGTAAACGTTCGTTGGCACTTCATCTGTTACTGGCGTTCGGGTTGTGTGTGTTGGGGGAGGTTAAGTTTGTTATTTTTCTGGCCCCACTGCTGCTGGCGTTAGTTTGGTTGTCTCCCGGGTATATCCGCGGGATGAAAAGTTACGATTTGAAAAAGTTACTGCTGATTGCCTTGGGGCTGGCCGGTATCTTGGCTTTGGCCGTCATGGTGTTGGCAGCATCTTATGCGTCGGCATTTGGTGCCGGACAAACCGGTGGTGGTTTTGATCTGTTTTTAGACTCCCTCAGTTATATTTTTGACCCGAACCACATCAACCCAGAAACCGGCGAGTTGGGGCGCATGACCACCTTCTTCTTCTGGGCAGCTAATGCAGATCTGCACGGATTCAGTAACGTGTTGTTCGGCTATGGCCTCAATACCACGAATCATGGCAGTACCGTTGCGCCAGGGTACTTGAATCTGGTGTTCAATGTTCTGCTGGACTCGACGTCGCTCAGTATGCTGCTTTGGGAGTTGGGGTTGGCCGGTAGTGTCTTGTTTGTGTTGTTGTTTGGTGGCGTATGTGTGCTGGCATGGCCCCGGCCATTGCTGGCGCGTGAAGCAATGAGTGAGGCGGATGTTCGACTGGTCAGTTATCAGCCGGCTTTTGTCGCGTTCACTATCGCTTGCCTGATCAGCTTGCCTTACAGCCAGCTATTGATGCTCATTCCGATGCTACAGTTTTTGTTTTACTTTGTTTTGGGTGCCATGTTGGTGATCCGCAATGCGGTTTATCAAGTCGCACGAAGTGGTGAACCTCAATGAATGCATTACCTTTTATTTCCGTCATTATCAAAACCTTCAATGAACAAGAGGGGATTGGCCGCACCATTGACAGTGTGCGTGCGGGCATGGGCGATTTCCCGCATAAAATTATCGTGGCGGACAGTTTGTCTACCGATAACACCACTCAGATAGCGGCTGAGCGTGGGGTCACGGTTGTGTCGTTGCAACATGCCGAGGAGCGTTGCTGCGGCGTCGGTGCACATCTGGGCTATCTGTTCAGTGAAGGGGACTATGTTTTGTTGCTGGATGGCGATATGCAGTTATCCCCTGAGTTTTTGCCTGCGGCGGTACCGTTTTTACAGCAGCAGCCGGAATATGCCGGCGTGGCTGGGCAGGTGGAGATGGATGATGCCAGTAGCTATGAATTTAAATCACGTAAGCAACGCATGCACCGGATTTATCCGCTGGGCGATTGTTCATGGCTCAGTGGCGGTGGCTTGTATCGGCGCAGTGTGATTGAGCAGATCGGTTATCTGACGAATCGCAATCTGCATGCCTATGAGGAGGCCGAGCTGGGGATCCGGATTCGTCACGCTGGTTATAAGTTACATCGTCTGGCAGTGCCATTTTTCCATCATACTTCCTATACCATGGGTTCGCTGGCCTTGCTGAAATTCCGTTGGAAACTCGGTTATCTGTTTGCCAGTGGCGAGTTGGTTCGTAGCGCTTGGGGTAAGCCTTATTTGCGCGAGGTGCTGGGGGTGATCCGCAATGAGCTGGTGTTTGGTTTGTACCTGTTGGCCCTAGTGCTGGCGGTGCTGATCGCCACACTCTCGGGTTATGGCTGGATCGCGGGCGTGGCGGTATTACCGTTACTGGCGTTTATCGGCGTAAAAACTGTGAAAAATCGGTCACTGGTGGATGCGCTGCGCAGTGTACTGAATCTCAGTATCTACGCGGCAGGGTTGGCTCGCGGTTTATTCTCCTCGCCCAAGCCGCCACATGAATACCCAGCGCACCGGCTCATTAATCCGTAACATCGGTAACATCAAAGAGCGGGGGCTGGGTAGCGAGTCATTGGCTTCTTCGATATGAGATAACGGCGCGGTGACTGAGCGATAATTGAGTAATAGGAGCGCATCTGCGAGCGGGTGTTCCGGATAGATGCGAGGTAAGCATGAAAATTTTGCTAGTGAATAAATTCTTTTTCCGCAAAGGCGGTGCTGAGACTGTGCTGTTTCAGGAGCGGGAGATGCTACAGGCTGCGGGGGTCGAGGTTATCGATTTCTCGATGCAGCATGAGCGTAATTTTCCGTCGGCGCAGGCGGCATTTTTTGTCGCCAATGTGGAGTTGGATCGTGAACATCGCCCACTCGATAGCCTAAAGATTGCGGTGAACTTTATTCATAACCGTGAGGCATGCGATAAGTTGGCTGCGCTGATCCGCCAAGAGCAGCCGGATATTGTTCATTTTCATAATATTTACCATCAGCTGACCCCATCGATTATCCGGGTTGCTAAGCAGATGGGCTGTAAAACGGTGCTGACGGCGCACGATCTGAAAATTGCTTGCCCGAGTTATAAGATGCTGCGCGATGGCAAGCCATGCGAGTTGTGCTCCCAAGGCTCGGTCTGGAATGCGACCCGTTACCGTTGTCAGGATGGTTCACTGGGCAAAAGTCTGCTGCTATCGCTGGAAGCGCAATATCACTTGTGGCGTCAAAGCTATCAAGATGTGGATGTCTTTGTCGCGCCAAGCGAGTTTATGGCCGGGATGATCCGTCGCCGTTTGCCGCGGGCGGATATTCGGGTCATCGTTAATGGTATGGATGCCAGTGCGATCACCCCGGCCACTGCTGATGACGATCAGGGCTACTTCCTGTTTTTGGGCCGTTTAATGCCAGAAAAAGGCGTGGAGACCTTGGCCAAAGCACAGCAAAAAATGCGTCATCCGGCGGCCTTACACATTGTCGGTGAAGGCCCGTTACAGGCGCATTTGCAACAGCACTATCCGCAGGCGCAACTGTTGGGTTTCATGCAAGGCGAGGCGCTAAATGCACAGCTGCGTCATTGCCGGGCGGTCGTGGTGCCATCTGAAATTTATGAAAACTGTTCAATGTCGGTTTTGGAAGGCATGGCGTGGGGAAAACCGGTACTGGGTACCCGTGTTGGCGGTATTCCTGAGCAGATCCGTGATGGTGAAGATGGCTTTTTATTCGGCTTTGCTGACGCGGATGAATTGGCGGCCAAAATGGATCTGCTGGCACAAGATAGCGCTCTCGCCCATCAAATGGGGCAACATGCCCGCCAGCGCTTGCTGGATAAATATACCTTACAGGCTCATCAGCAAGCCCTGCTGGCGCTCTACCGTGAGCTGCATCCTGAGTAAGCACTGGCATAAAGTAAACTCGTTAGCCGGTTTCCGGCCTGAATCACTACACTGAATAGACATAGAGGTCATCAGCGAATGTCTGTAACGATGTCCGAACCTAATCATCCGCGCGTGACCGTGCTGGGAACCCGAGGGATCCCGCATGTTCTGGGCGGTGTGGAAACTCACTGTCAGGCGTTGTATCCCGCCATCCAGCAAGAGTCCGAATGGCGCGCCACTGTCTTGGCGCGCGCCCCTTATGTGGATTATACCCACAGCGAGTATCGCGGTGTTGAGCTGCGTGCGTTACCGGCCCCGAAGAAAAAATCGTTGGAAGCTATTGTGCATTCGGTGCTGGCGGCATTTTACAGCCGCTTTCATCGCTGCGACATCGTGCATGTGCATGCGATAGGCCCCGGCTTAGTCGTTCCTTTACTGCGTTTGTTGGGTAAAAAAGTGGTATTTACCCATCACGGGCCGGATTACGAGCGTCTGAAATGGGGTGGTTTGGCTAAAACAATGCTGCGTTTGGGCGAAAAATGGGCGGTGACCTATGCTAATGAGGTCATTGTCATTTCTGAGGTTATCAACGATCTGATTAAACAGCAGTATCAACGTGAGGATGCGCACCTGATTTTTAATGGTGTGGAGCCGGCGCAGTTACCTGATGCGCCGCACCGTGAGGCGATCTTAACCGAGCAAGGGTTGACGGCGGGAAACTATATTGTTGCCGTGGGTCGTTTGGTGGAGGAGAAGGGATTGCATGATCTGATAGCGGCATATCGCCAGTTGCAGACTGCATTACCGCTAGTGATTGTTGGCGACGCCGATCATGAAACGCCTTACAGCCGTAAGCTCAAAGAGTTAGCAGCATCAACCCCTGGTGTGGTAATGACGGGTTTTCTCTCTGGTGATACCTTGCGCACCGTCTTTTCTCAGGCGAGATTGTTTGTTATGCCGTCTTACCATGAGGGGTTGCCAATCGCACTGTTAGAGGCGATGTCTTATGGTTTACCGGTGCGGGTCAGTGATATTCCCGCCAATCTGGCAGTAAAATTGCCGGCTGAATTTTATATGCCGGTCGGTGATAGCACCGCGATGGCCAGTGCGCTGCAAGCGGAGTTGGATAATCCAGCGCCAACCCTACCGGACTATTCAGCCTATTTGGCGCTGTATGATTGGCAGCGGATTGCGCGCCAGACGGCAGAGGTGTACCGGCAGGCTCGGCAGCGCTGAGCCGTGTTGAGGCATTGAGCGTTGATGCATTGAGATAAGGGGGCTAAATCCCGCGTGAATGGATATGAGCAAGTTACACGTTAATGGATAAATGAGATAGGCATGGTGAATAGCGAACACAACACGTCATCACAAAGTGGGCAACGTGGCGTCAGAACACCCGCACAGGAAGCGGTGATTCGTCGTCTGCATCAGGCTCTGGGTGATGAAATGTTGGCAAGCCTGACGGCTGAGCAGAAAGAAAAACTGGAGCACGCCGTGATCCTGATGAATGTGGCCAACCGCCATGTGGTGGATGTACGCAAAACGGTAGGGATCTCGCGCTGGCGCTATTACGTGGTGTTTCTGCTGGGCCGTGATCGTCGAACGCAAGTGCGACGTGAAGGGCGATTATCTGGATTGTTACGTGCATTGTTGTTTCTGCTGGTGGCGATGGGAGCTTTTGCTGCGGCAGTACTGGTGCTGTATCTCATTAAGTCAGCACTGGGTATTGATATTTTTAAAGATTATTCCTTTGGGATCTGGGACTGGTTTCGGCATACCATTTTGGGTGTTAGCGGGTAAGGGGACACAATGAGACCTGTATTGGGGATCGGATTGATGCTGTGCGCGATGAGCGTGTCAGCAGCGGCGGATAGCGGCGTGATAACGGTTCGTCCACAGCCATTGGATACCATTCTGACCAATCCGGGGATCGGGGTGGAAACGTTTCAGAATAACTGGGGCGTGGCGTTAAGCGCTGCACAATATCCACAAACCACTGTCAATTATTATCGTTTTTACTGGAATGAATTAGAGCCTCAAGAAGGGCAGATTAACTTTGCCATGTTAGACAGTATTATCGCCCAAGCCAGAGCGCAGACGCCGTCCAAACAGATAGCATTGCGGGTGATGGATCTGGATGAACCCACCAGTGGCTCCAAGTTACCGCGTTGGC
>JBOFCH010000074.1:0-7178 GCA_051645985.1 Plesiomonas sp.
ATTTGCCTGTTCCACCAGCGTTTTTCCACCAATACCGTACCGCGCTGGCCGCTAGCCCAACCATTTCGCTATCTGGCGCACAACGGTGAGATCAATACCATCACCGGTAACCGCCAGTGGGCGCGCGCACGGGCGTATAAATTCACCACGCCACTGATCCCCGATCTGCACACTGCCGCCCCGTTCGTCAACGAAACTGGCTCCGACTCCAGCTCACTGGATAACATGCTAGAGCTGTTTTTAAGTGGCGGCATGGATCCATTTCGTGCCATGCGCCTGTTGATCCCGCCTGCTTGGCAAAATAACCCGGATATGGACGACGATCTGCGCGCCTTCTACGACTTTAACTCCATGCATATGGAGCCGTGGGACGGCCCAGCCGGTATAGTGATGAGCGACGGCCGCTATGCCGCCTGTAATCTGGATCGCAACGGCTTGCGTCCAGCACGCTATGTGATAACCAAAGACAAACTGATCACCTGCGCCTCGGAAGTCGGGATCTGGGACTACCAACCGGATGAAGTGGTGGAAAAAGGTCGCGTCGGCCCAGGCGAGCTGCTGGTGATCGACACCCGTAACGGTAAGATCCTGCACTCATTGGAGATCGACAACGATCTCAAGCAGCGTCATCCGTATCAAGAATGGATGCAGAAAAACGTCAAACGCCTGATCCCGTTCGAGCAACTGCCGGATGATCAGGTGGGGAACCGTGACTTCGATGACCAACAGCTCACCACCTATCAGAAACTGTTTGGCTACAGCAACGAAGAGCTAGAGCAGATCCTGCAAGTCTTAGGGGAAAACGCTCAGGAAGCGGTCGGCTCGATGGGCGATGATACCCCGTTTGCCGTGCTGTCACGCCAGAGTCGCAGTCTGTATGACTACTTCCGTCAGCAATTTGCGCAAGTGACCAACCCGCCGATCGATCCTCTGCGGGAAGCCCATGTGATGTCACTCTCCACCTCAATAGGTCAGGAGATGAACGTCTTTTGTGAAGCCGAAGGTCAGGCGCACCGCGTCAGTTTCAAATCACCGATCCTGTTGTATTCCGATTTCTATCAACTACTGGCGCTGGATGCACAATATTACCGTCACGATGTGTTGCACCTGAATTTTGATCCGCAGCAAACCGATCTGCAAAATGCGGTACGTGAGCTGTGCGATCAAGCCGAGCAGTTGGTACGTAGCGGCTGTGTCCTGCTGGTGTTGTCCGATCGCCTGCAATGCGCCGATCATCTGCCTATTCCGGCAGCCATGGCTGTCGGGGCGGTACAAACCCGTTTGGTAAATAACAACCTGCGCTGTGATGCCAACATTCTGGTAGAAACCGCCAGCGCCCGCGATCCGCATCACTTTGCGGTTCTGCTCGGCTTTGGAGCAACCGCGATTTATCCGTATCTGGCCTATGAATCGCTGGCCAAACTGGTGGATGACGGTGCCATTCACAAGCCATACCGCACGGTAATGCAAAACTACCGCAACGGGATCAACAAAGGCTTGTACAAGATCATGTCCAAGATGGGCATTTCTACCATCGCCTCTTATCGCTGCTCCAAACTGTTTGAAGCAGTCGGGATTGGCTCTGACGTGATTGAACTGTGCTTTAGCGGCGTACCGAGCCGCATCGAAGGTGCTAATTTCGCCGACTTCCAGCAAGATCTGGTGAACCTGTCACGCCGTGCTTGGCTAGCACGCAAGCCGCTGGAGCAAGGGGGTTTGCTAAAATATGTGCATGGTAGCGAGTACCACGCCTACAACCCTGATGTGGTGCAGACCCTGCAACAGGCGGTGCACTCTGGCAATTACCACGACTACCGTCGTTATGCTGACTTGGTTAACCAACGCGCACCGGCCACGTTACGCGATCTGCTGCAACTGACCCCTAATCCAGCCACCCCAGCAGTCGCGCTGGATCAGGTGGAGCCACAGGAAAATCTGTTCCGCCGCTTTGATACCGCGGCCATGTCAATCGGGGCCTTGAGTCCGGAAGCGCATGAGTCATTAGCGCAAGCGATGAACACTTTGGGCGGCTATTCTAACTCCGGTGAAGGGGGTGAAGATCCAGCCCGCTACGGCACCAATAAAGTGTCCCGTATCAAGCAAGTCGCCTCCGGCCGTTTTGGCGTCACCCCCCACTATCTGGTCAACGCTGATGTCATTCAGATTAAAGTGGCACAAGGGGCCAAGCCGGGTGAAGGCGGCCAGTTACCGGGCGATAAAGTTACCCCGTACATCGCCCGCCTGCGCTACTCAGTGCCGGGCGTGACCTTAATATCCCCGCCCCCGCACCACGATATTTATTCTATCGAGGATCTGGCGCAGTTGATTTTCGATCTCAAGCAGATCAACCCCAAAGCCCTGATCTCAGTCAAGCTGGTGTCTGAGCCAGGTGTCGGCACCATCGCTACCGGGGTCGCCAAAGCCTATGCTGACCTCATCACCATTGCCGGTTATGACGGTGGTACCGGTGCCAGTCCGCTGGCCTCGGTGAAATACGCCGGTTGCCCATGGGAGCTGGGGCTGGTCGAAACCCAGCAGGCACTGGTGGCCAATGGCTTGCGTCACAAGATCCGTCTACAGGTCGATGGCGGCCTGAAAACCGGTCTGGACATCATCAAAGCGGCGATTTTAGGGGCCGAAAGTTTTGGCTTTGGTACTGGCCCGATGGTCGCGCTGGGCTGTAAATACCTGCGGATCTGCCATCTGAATAACTGTGCAACTGGCGTGGCCACCCAAGATGAAAAACTGCGCCGCGATCACTACCACGGTCTACCAGAGCGAGTGATGAACTATTTTCGCTTTATCGCGCAGGAGACCCGTGAGCTGATGGCTGAACTGGGGGTCACCCAGCTGGTTGATCTGATTGGTCGTACCGATTTGCTGACTGAATTAGACGGCTTCACTGCCCGCCAGCAAAAGCTGGATCTGTCCGCCTTGCTGGCTACCGCACAACCGCATCCGGGCAAAGCGGTCCACTGCACCGAAGGCAACCCGTCATTTGACCAAGGCGAGCTGAATGCTCGTTTGGTGGCGCAAGCCCAAGAGTGTCTGACACAGCGTAAGAGCAAAAAACTGTTCTTCGATATTCGTAACACCGATCGCTCAGTCGGCGCGCGGCTGTCCGGTGAAATCGCCAGCCAGTTCGGCGAAGCCGGTATTGCCAGCGAACCCCTGAAAGTGCAGTTCAGCGGCACCGCAGGTCAGAGCTTCGGCGTCTGGAACGCTCCGGGAGTCGAGCTGTCCTTAACCGGAGATGCCAACGACTACGTCGGCAAAGGCATGGCCGGCGGCAAGATTGCCTTACGTCCACCGGTCGGCTCCGCCTTCAAGGCGCATCAAGCTACCATCATCGGCAACACCTGTTTGTACGGGGCTACCGGCGGCAAGCTGTTTGCCGCGGGCCGGGGTGGTGAACGCTTTGCTGTGCGTAACTCCGGTGCGATCGCCGTGGTAGAAGGGATCGGCGATAACGGCTGTGAATACATGACCGGCGGGATCATCTGTGTGCTAGGCCGTACCGGTGTCAACTTCGGCGCGGGCATGACCGGCGGCTTTGCCTATGTTCTGGATGAACAAGGCGATTTTGCCAAGCGGGTTAATCCAGAGTTGGTCGAATTGCTGGATGTCACCGAGTTACCTATCCACCAAGAGCACCTGCGCGGCTTGATCACCGAGCACGTGCAGGCCACCGGCTCGGCTCGCGGGGAAGAGATCTTGGCGCACTGGGAAAGCTGGGCCGATAAGTTCACGCTGGTGAAACCCAAATCCAGCGATGTCAAAGCATTACTTGGTCACCGTAGCCGCTCTTCGGCGGAACTCCGGGTTCAGGCGCAGTAACAGGGAGAGAGTAAGCCATGAGCCAGAATGTGTATCAGTTTATTGACTTACAGCGGGTCGATCCGCCGAAAAAACCGCTGAAGATCCGCAAAATTGAGTTTGTGGAGATCTACGAAAACTTCTCCGAATCACAGGTACATGCTCAAGCCGATCGTTGCCTGAGCTGTGGCAACCCGTACTGTGAGTGGAAGTGCCCGGTGCATAACTACATCCCGAATTGGCTCAAACTGGCCCATGAAGGACGGATTTTGGAAGCGGTGGAGTTATCTCACCGCACCAACAGTTTGCCGGAAGTGTGTGGCCGGGTTTGTCCACAAGATCGCTTGTGCGAAGGAGCCTGTACCCTGAATGATGAATTTGGCGCAGTCACCATCGGCAACATCGAAAAATACATTACCGACAAAGCGTTTGAGATGGGCTGGCGACCGGATCTGTCCGGCGTCGTGGATACCGGCAAAAAAGTCGCGGTGATTGGCGCTGGCCCAGCGGGCCTCGCCTGCGCCGATGTGCTGGTGCGTAACGGCGTCAAGCCGGTGGTCTTCGATCGCCATCCAGAAATTGGTGGCCTATTAACCTTCGGTATTCCGGCCTTCAAGCTGGAAAAAGAGGTGATGATCCGCCGACGCGACGTGTTCAGCGAGATGGGCGTTGAATTTCGCCTGAATACCGAAATCGGCAAAGACATCGCTTTTAGCGCATTACTGTCCGAGTTCGATGCGGTCTTTTTAGGGGTCGGCACCTATCGCAACATGCGCGGTGGCTTGGAAAATGAAGAGGCACCCGGTGTCTACGATGCCTTGCCCTACCTGATTGCCAATACCAACCGCCTGATGGCCTTTGAACGCCAGCCGGATGAGTATATCGACTTAGCCGGTAAAAAGGTGGTGGTACTGGGTGGTGGCGATACCGCGATGGACTGCGTGCGTACCGCTATCCGTCAGGGAGCTTCCCAAGTGATCTGCGCCTACCGCCGCGATGAAAGCAACATGCCCGGCTCGCGCCGTGAGGTGAAAAACGCCCGCGAAGAAGGGGTGGAGTTCATGTTCAACCTGCAACCGCTCGGTATTGCGCTCGACGCGAACGGGCGCGCCTGCGGCGTGAAGGTCGTGCGCACCGAACTCGGCGCGCCAGATCAGCACGGACGACGTAGCCCACAGGTTGTTGCTGACTCTGAGCATGTGCTGCCGGCCGATGCGGTGATCATGGCGTTTGGCTTCCAACCACATGCCATGCCATGGCTCGAAAGCTACGATGTGGAGCTAGACGGTAAAGGCCGAATTGTGGCCCCAGCAGAACGCGAGTTTGCCTTCCAGACCAGCCACGCCAAGATTTTCGCCGGTGGTGATGCGGTGCGCGGCTCCGATCTGGTGGTCACCGCCATTGCTGAAGGTCGTCAGGCTGCCGAAGGGATCATGACCTATCTAGGCTGCTGATAACCCATGTAGACGGCTGTATACCACACCTCAGTGTTAGTACGATTAACGGCCCGCCGGCTTCAAGTTTTCTCCCGGCGGGCCGTTATCTTTTACCGATGATGCTCACTGTCAACCTCCCCCCTACTGCGGTAATACGGACAGGCATCCCGGCCAGCCACTGCTTCATGCTAGACTACGCACTACTGAAGTGCTGCGGCGTTCCGGTTAGGCGTTTCGCCGTTCGATTTTTCTTTTTTTGCAGGTCCAGATCCCATGAAAGTAGGCATTATTGGCGCAATGGAGCAGGAAGTCGCCATCCTGCGTGACCAAATCAGCAATCTGCAGGTGTTCAAACGCGCCGGTTGCGAAATTTACAGCGGTACTCTGCACGGTACGGATGTGGCACTGCTCAAGTCCGGGATCGGTAAAGTCGCCGTGGCCCTCGGCACCACCTTGCTGATTGAACACTTTGCTCCGGATGTCATTATCAATACTGGCTCTGCCGGTGGTTTAGACCGCCGTTTGAACGTCGGTGATATCGTGGTATCCAGTGAAGTGCGCTATCACGATGCCGATGTTACCGCCTTCGGCTATGCCTACGGCCAGTTGCCCGGCTGCCCGGAAGCCTTTAACGCCGATCCTAAACTGATCAACGTGGCTGAAAGCTGCATCCGCAGCAGCGGCCTGAACGCTGTACAGGGGTTGATCTGTAGCGGTGATGCCTTTGTCCACGGCGCAGATAATCTGGCCCGCATTCAACAACACTTCCCACAAGTTGCAGCGGTTGAGATGGAAGCCGCCGGTGTTGCCCATGTGTGTCATCAGTATCAGCTGCCATTCGTGGTGGTACGAGCTATCTCTGATGTGGCCGATAAAGAAGCCAGCATGAGCTTTGACGAGTTCCTGCCGGTTGCGGCCCAACAATCTTCGGTCATCGTGGCCGCCATGCTCAAGCAACTGAGCGCCTGTTAACCGTCCGTTACGGAGCCTGACGTGACCTCGCCTGCTTTTACCGAACTCAACTTCAGAGAACTGGCTTTCTGGTATCCGCTGCTGGCGTTATGGGGCGGCGTGCTGCTGCACCTGCTACTGCCACAGCCAGCGCGGGCGTTGCGTCAGGGCTGGTCGCTGCTGGCTAGCCGCCTGCTAGCCCGTATGCTACACGCCAATAATCCACCGGCTCAGCAGCGCCTATCTGGCGTGCTGAGCTGGTTGCTACTATTAGTACCGCTACTGATTTTATTGCCGGCATTACAGATCTTGGCGTGGTCAGCACCGGTTTTTGATGCGGTACTGCTGTGGTTTGCCTTTAGTTGGGCTGGGCTGTGGCCGGATAACCAACGCTTTGCCCGCGCGCTACAAGGTGAGCAAAAACATCTGGCGCGCACCATCTTGGATGAGCAAGTTCAGCGCGATACGAGCGAACTCTCTCTGCTTGGCCTCGGTAAAGCCGGCGCAGAAACGCTGCTGATGGGCTACCTACGGGGCCTGATCCACGTCTTATTCTGGTACGGGTTAGCTGGTGGTTGCGGCGCGTTGTTTTACCGCTGCTGTGAGCTAACAGCCCGTTGCTGGTCACCTTCACAACCGAACAATCAGGCCTTCGGCACCTTTGCCGCGCGCATGCAAACGTTACTGGAGCTGCCGGGCAATCTGCTGTTGCTCCTGTTGCTACTGCCGGGGCGTCATCTGCGCCAACGCTGGCAACGAATGTGCATTCAGGCCAAAGGCTGGAGTGCTTGGATCACTGGCGCGCTATACACCCAAGTGGGCTTACGACTGGATATCGCCATGGGCGGTCCTGTACGCTATCAGGGCGTGCGGGTCGGTCGACCGACCTTAGGTGGCAACCGTGCGGTACAAAGTCGAGAACTATACCGATTGGCCAGAATGCTTAGCCTGTATGCCTTTATCCTGCTACTGCTT
>JBOFCH010000075.1:0-4851 GCA_051645985.1 Plesiomonas sp.
TGCGATTCCCTCCGCAAAATAGTAAGTCCGCGCCTGTGCAGTCTGGCTTTTTCTCACCGCCCCATCGGCACACAGTTCCGCGAGATCAGCAGCAAGAACAGGCTCACGCAAACCTGTCTGCTCGCACAGTTCCACAGCAGTCCAAGCTTTTCGCTTGCTCCGAACAACACTAAGTAAATACTCAATCCGGATATTTCTAATACTCACTGTAATACCCCCTTGGCTGCTGATGTGCGGGCGCGAATTGCTGCCAGCATTGAATTACCCAACATCCGGTACCGGCCATCAACGTCAGCTTGCTGGGCTACACCGGCTGGGCGATGTTTGTTTTCTAACTGAGCCACTGGTGATGGCACAGCCTCTCCGAACAGCAGTTTTTTCTCCCACTTCCGAAGCAGATTTTTTGCAGTCGTACGAACCTCAGCAGCGGTCTGGTTGTAGCGGTACATTGAGCGGCGCATATCCAGCACAATCCAGTACATCACCGGCGATGACCACGGGTATGCCTCTGGGCTGCTGTAGTCGTGGTGGTTTGCACAGAACTGGTCAAACTCGGTCATCACATCATCCAAGCTAGGCAGGCCCGGGATAGATGATTCAGCACGACACCATGCGACAAACTGGCCAACACTAGGGATAAACGGCATCGGTTGAGAACGAGCCACACGCAATCCAGCGCGGATCAGCGCCATATCAGTCACTCCGTTTTCAATCAGCCCCTTTGCCCAAACCTGCTTGGCACTGTTCAAGCTCTGTGAATCTGGGTACGCCGTTCGCCATGCAGGGAATGTGATCGCCAATTCACGGAAAATCTCATTCACGTTTTGAACCGCTTCGGAGTTAATCTGCACCTGCGAGTAATCAACAACACGCGTCGCTGCGTTCCGCATGCTAGAACGGCTTACCTGCAAGTGTTCAAAGGTCTTAATCTCAGCCATGATCACAGCCCCAATCCGTTATCAGCCCATGTGGTGTCACCCAGCGCGTCAGACAGATTGAACGATGACGGGCGGCTTCTGTCCCACTGGCTGCCGTTACGGGTTGGCCTGCCAGCATCACTCCAGTTGTGAGACTTAACCACGCGGTCTTCGAATTTCGATGGTCGGAAAATCGTGGTTGGGCACAGGTGCTCGCGCATCTCAACATCAGCACCCCACATCTCGGAAAGGTAATCCAGCACCATACGGCAGTCGTCCATGGTGTAGCCCTCACGCAGTCGCGCCGAGATCATCCGGACATTGGCTGCGCCTGCACGAAATCCCATGGTTGGAGCTGGCTTGCTAAGTTTACTAGCCAGTTTGACTAGGTTTTGGTTCAAGTGGTCAATCAGGTCAGATACCTGTTGATGGAGGGCGTCCCCCTTGGGGGTTAGGGGGATAGATCTTAGTTCTTTAAGATTACTGGTAGATTCCGTATACCGTTTTTGGGTGTCTTTCCCTCCAAAATTGGGTGTCTTTCCCTCGCAAACAACACCGTTTTCGGGGCTGTTGTTTTGGCTAACACACCCGTTTTCGGTAACGTTACCGTTTTTGGGTGCCTTTGATTTATTAACATGCCCGTTTTTGGGTGTGTTATAAGCCACCCGTTTTGGGGTGTGTTGTGAATCAGCATAGCTTTCGTTAACACCCACCAGCCGGTAAACAATCACCTGTCGAGTTGCACCACGGCGCTCGCCCGTATCCTCAATCAAACCAAGCTCAACGAGGTGCTTCAGGCTTGACTGCACTGTCTTAACGTTCAGCTCAGTAGCATCAGCCAGCGCAGCGATAGACGGGTACGCGCACAGATCAGCGCCGCACATGTCGGCTAGCCAAGTAAGAACTGCTTTGGATGAAGAACGGCCAGTCTTGATAGGCTTGGCCCAACGCATTGCATCAATGCTCATTTTGCACCTCCGATATTTTGCTTAACCAGATACGTGCAAAACAGCGCATCTTTGATGCGATCATGAAGTGATGTCGCTAATGGGGATTGAGCCGCTAAAAGCATTGGGCGTAATGACTCGTCCCATGCCTTGCTGACAACCTTTAAATTGATGTAAACAGCATCGATGTTGTAATCAGCATTAGACAGGTCAACACGCAGCGGCTTAACCTGCAATCCGCTTTCCATGGCATTAAACGCGGTAATGTAGGCTTCTTTGAATTGGGCGGCTCGCTTTCCGGTAAAACCCATCGCAACGAAGGCAAAGCCGTCACGGGTAATCAGATAGTTCGGTAATTTTCTGCCGGTAGAATCGGTATATTCACTGGCCGCAAAATTGCGGGCAGTAAAATCTGGAGAGCATTCTAGGTTGCGGATCCGCTTTAGAACATCGTCATGACGTTTAGTGAAGTAATCTGCGACAGCAAGAGATGTGGTAACTGCGTGACCGTCAATAATGCGAATTTCAGGTGCAGGAATAGCCGGGATAGTAGCCATGATGGCCGCCTCTGTTTTGAGCTTGGAAAACTCACCACCGGCGACGCCAATCACTGGTGATGAACTGAACAGGGTTGGCGTACCGGTCAAAACAGAACCCGGCGCTTCCGAAGAAGCCCCTGCCCAGCCCATCATTGACAGATGTGACAGAGCATTACGCATAAAAAAACCGCTTTGAGCGCGGTTATGCGCTGTTTTGACTTTCAGGACGCCAATCCTGATTGCAGATTTTGCTGCAATGTCAGAACTATAACGCCCGAAAGTCATGGAATCAATATATTCAGAACAGATAGCAGTCATATCAGTTCACCATCAGTTCAGATGCGTAACGCGCGGCTACCCATGACTGGCGGCGTGGCGTTACACGTGGTTTTGTGTAGGAGTACAAGGTTTTTTCTTTGCCTGCTTCATGCAATTCTTTAAGACGCTTGGCTTGCTCAGCCCAGAACGCGGCCGCCTCCGGACGGTTGATAGCCCATTCACCAGCTGCGTCTTGCTTTGCGTAGTAGTACTGCGCTTTTCCGTCGATGCCGAGAATCGTAGATTTCAGGATCGGCTGAATTGGATTGGAATAGGTCTGTGATTGATTCATTGCTGTTGTCTCTCAGCTTGGGCGCTTATCAGTGCTGCGATTGCCGGTGGTCAGTCGGCTGCGCTCTGCAAGCATGTGCTCCAGATGCTCAATCGCGTGCTGATTAGCACGTTGCACATCAATCCACTCGGCCAATGCTGCACGAATTTGATCAGTAGATGCTGATTCGTTAAGAGGGATCTGCAATGACGCCTCTATAGCCTCGCCAAACTCTTTTGATGCAGAACCAAGCTTTGCATTCAGATCAGGAATATGAGGAGTGCAAGACGGCTCATTTACGGCAGCAACAATAAATCCAGCAGGGCCAAGCCATAGGTTTAGGACTTCTTCCCCCAGTTTCTTGGGGATCCCACCAAAAAAAGCGACACTGAGATCTGCGACAACAGCGCGTGCATCCGGGGTGTCTTTTGATAACCAGCGAGTGATGTTGGTGCGGTTATTCGCAATGGCTGCTTCACTAATTGTCTCGCGCAGCACTGGCTTACCGCTCTCACGATGTAGTCCACCAGCAAAATACTGCTGAGCAATCTGTTCACAGATAACTGAAACATCAACTCCATGCTGAAAACGCCACGCGTCGTACGCATAACGAATCAGAGAATGCAGCGTCATCATGTCGGTGATGCGCCGTTGTTGTTTATGTGTGAACACCCTGTTCTTATTCATTCTGATACCTTTGAGTTGTCAGGTAATTGTTGATGCTTTTCTGGTGAGAACTCCAACTCCCCTCCGGTTAAAAAATGCAGCTTCATGGCCCAGTCATCAGGAAGAACATCACCGGTTGTCTTCTGCCGCTGATAGACAGCAGCAGGAGAGATACCAAGAGCGCGTGCCATTTTTGAGCGGTTACCGAAATGTTTTGCGGCTTCGGTGATCGTCATCTTCTACGCCTCGAAATGTAAGTGTTATTACAATTTAATTTGTAAGCTAACTTTAGTCAATAGAATGTAAGCTAACTTATATTTTTAATTTGACGGGAGCTTTGCCATGGCTGAACTAGAAACCATCGGGCAGCGCGTTAAACGCCTGCGTAAAGCAATGAAAATGACTCAGATTCAGGTCGGTAAAGTGATCGGAATTTCCGGTGTTGCTGTTGGTGGATGGGAACGTGATGAGTCCAAACCTAGTGGTGAAAATTTGTTTCGCCTAGCAAAGCTTCTCGGTGTTGATGAGTCAGTGATTCTGTATGGTGGAAAAACGGAAGCTTTTACGAATGCAGTACAAATGCCTACGGCAACAGCAAGGCTTGTCCCTGTGATCAGCTGGGTACAAGCGGGCCAATGGACAGACACTTGTGTGAATGCGCAGATAGATATGGACAGCGTTCGCTGGCTAGAAACAACAGCAAAGGTATCTGATAGTGCATTTGCACTTGAGGTACGTGGCGACTCAATGACTAATCCATACGGGGCGCCAAGCATTCCAGAGGGATCTACGGTGGTTGTTGAACCGCGTTATGGTTCAGTGGACGAGTTAAACGGGAAAATCATTGTGGCCATGCTCGATGGCGGTACAGAAGCTACTATAAAAAAACTGCAAATAGATGGCCCAACAAAGTATCTGGTTCCGCTAAATCCAACATACAAGCCGATGGAAGTAAACGGAAATTGCAGAATTGTCGGGCGAGTAAGACAAGTAATTACCGAACTATGATCAGAGTCGGCCCTGCTCAGCTCTAACACCAAGGACTGTTTTTGTTGCAGGGTCGAAATCACATTCGTAGACATGGTTTACCCATGCCCCAAACCCGTTTTGGTACTGAATCTTATCCCCTATGTACGTTAGCGTTCCGGCATCCTTATCGAGCCATCGATGATAGCTAAACTTCGGCTCAAGAG
>JBOFCH010000076.1:0-4390 GCA_051645985.1 Plesiomonas sp.
GCATCGATACCGGTGGCTTTGACTTTTTTGGTGATCCCAACGTGAGCATAGATATCGGCAATCTTACCCACCGACACCACGTGACCGTTTTTCTCATCCACCAGCTTTTTCAGCACGGTATCGGATGGTGGCTCAACGGCTAAGTCTTTACGGTTACCGGTACGCTGGAATTCACCAGACTTGCTGCCCACGAACGGACGGGCAATCACGCGGCCAATGTTGTAGCCATCCAGCTCTTCGCGCACGATCTTGCACAGGTCATACAGATTTTCCAGACCGTAAGTCTCTTCATGGCAGGCAATCTGGAACACCGAGTCGGCCGAGGTATAGAAAATCGGCTTGCCGGTACGCATATGCTCTTCGCCCAGCTCATCCAGAATTTGGGTTCCGGAGGCATGGCAGTTACCTAAGTAACCCGGCAGCTTAGCGCGTGCGACGATGCGATCCAGCAGCTCTTGCGGGAAGCTGTTGTCGTGAGAGGAGAAGTAGCCCCAGTCAAACAGTACCGGCACCCCGGCGATTTCCCAGTGACCAGACGGGGTATCTTTACCGGAGGACAGCTCGGCAGCATGACCGTAAGCCCCAATAATGTCGGCCTGTGGATCAAGACCAGCCGGGAAACGACCGGTGGACTCTTCCGCCGCTTTGCCAAGGCCCATACGGCTCAAGTTCGGCAGATGCAGTGGCCCTTGGCGGCCATTGTTGGCTTCACCTTTAGCGCAAGCATCAGCAATATGACCTAGGGTGTCAGCCCCCACATCACCAAATTGAACAGCATCTTTGGTAGCACCGATGCCGAATGAATCCAAAACCATGATAAAGGCGCGTTTCATGTGTGGCCTCCGTTAATTAAGATCGTTCAGGCGAATGCGACGGTAGACATCAGGTGTCGGGGCCGGCGCTTCGCTGCTGATGGAAATTGCGTTTTGTATGGCGTTGGCAGCCATCTGCCACTCGCTTTCATTACGAGCATGAACCAGTGCCAGCGGACGTGACGCATCGGCAATCTGACCCAGACGCAATACCTGATTAAAGCCCACGCTGTAATCAATGGTATCACCGGCACTGCGCCGGCCGCCGCCCATCCCCACCACGGCCATCCCCAGAGCGCGGGTATCCATGGCAGAAACAAAACCGTTAGTTAAAGCATAAACGGGTTTAATCACCGTAGCCTGCGGTAAATACCTATCGTAATGTTCGATAAAATCGATAGGGCCGCCCAGCTCGGCCACCATACGGCCAAAGATCTCCGCCGCACGGCCATTATCCAATACCGCATTCAATTTGGCGCGCGCGTCGGTATCATCGGCGGCCAGACCGGACACCTGCAACATCTCACTGCACAGCGCCATGGTCACTTCATACAGACGTGGATTGCGGTACACTCCAGTCAGGAACTCCACCGCTTCGCGCACTTCCAGCGCATTACCGGCACTGGAGGCCAGCACCTGATTCATATCAGTCAGCAGCGCAGTGGTCTTGCAACCCGCACCATTGGCTACACCTACAATCGAGCGCGCCAGTGCTTCCGAGGCTTCATAGGTCGGCATAAAGGCGCCAGAGCCAACTTTTACATCCATCACCAGTGCACCTAAACCGGCGGCCAGTTTCTTGGACAAAATCGACGCGGTGATCAGCGAGATAGAATCGACGGTGGCGGTAATATCGCGAGTCGCGTAAAAACGCTTATCCGCAGGCGCTAAATCACCGGTCTGACCGATGATCGCCACCCCCACCTCACGGGTGATGCGGCGAAAACGGGCATTGTCTGGATGAATGTCATAACCCGGAATAGATTCCAGCTTGTCCAGCGTACCGCCGGTGTGACCCAAGCCACGGCCGGAAATCATCGGCACATAACCGCCACAGGCGGCCACCATCGGGCCAAGCATCAAGGACGTGACGTCACCCACCCCGCCGGTGGAATGTTTATCCACCACCGGACCCGGTAAATCCAGATCATCCCAGCGCAGTACCATGCCGGAATCACGCATCGCCATGGTCAGCGACACGCGCTCATCCATGGTCATATCCTTGAAATAGATAGCCATCGCCAGCGCGGCAATCTGGCCTTCGCCAATGCTGTTATCAGCCACGCCTTGAATAAAAAATCGGATCTCAGCATCGCTCAGGGCAATACCGTCACGTTTTTTACGAATAATCTCTTGCGGCAGGAACATGGTTCACTCCCTAAGACTGCGGTCAGGATACAGAACAAAGAGTGCCGGCCAACCGGCACTCTAGTCAGATAAGAGGTGCTAAAGCACCTTCGGATTATCGTGGAAAACTGGCACGTAACAGCGAGCGCCTAGTAGCTGCTATTGCTAGTAGCTGCTATTGCTAGTCGCTTCATAGCCCAGTGTATTGAGCAGGCTCGCCAGCAGGCTGGAGGCACCGAAACGGAAATGACGCTTATCCGCCCAGCCGCTACCCAGAATGTTGTCGGCCAGCGCCAGATACTGCGCCGCTTCTTCGGCAGTCCGTACACCACCCGCCGGTTTGAAGCCCACACGCTCAGACACGCCCATATCACGGATCACTTCCATCATGATGCGGGCATATTCCAAGGTGGCATTCACGGCCACCTTACCGGTCGAGGTTTTGATAAAATCGGCACCGGCATCGATAGCGATTTCAGACGCACGGCGGATCAACGCTTCTTCTTTCAGCTCACCGGTTTCGATGATCACTTTCAGCAGCACATGATCGCCACAAGCCTCTTTACAGGCTTTCACCAGATCAAAACCAACTTGCTCATTACCGGCCATTAATGCGCGATACGGGAACACCACATCCACTTCGTCTGCGCCATAGGCTACTGCCGCGCGGGTTTCCGCTACCGCAATGGCGATATCATCATTACCGTGCGGGAAGTTAGTCACCGTCGCAATGCTGATGTCAGGGGTTCCCTGCTCACGCAATGTCTTACGGGCAATTGGAATAAAACGCGGGTAGATACAAACGGCTGCGGTTTCGCCTGCCGGGCTTTTGGCCTGATGACACAGCGCAATCACCTTTTCATCGGTATCGTTGTCATTCAAGGTGGTCAAATCCATCAGACGCAAAGCGCGTTTGGCGGCATCATTTAGCGCAGAAACTTTAATATCAGTCATGTGACTCTCCAACTCAACAAATCACTCAAAATTTGGGGCGCCGGCTGTCTGCCGGCTCCTGCGAGCGTTGGCGAGCGGACTTGTTCCCTGAAGACTTGAACACGATTTATATGGCAATCATTGCCTGTTCAAGCGACATCCCTTTCACCGCACCCCTGCATACATCAGGGCTTAATTCCAGCGGTTAGCAAGCTAATTACCCGACAATTTCACAACACTGCCACTCTTGTTGCAATGCCAAGAAATTATAACATGAGACGATTCACAAAATATCGTACCGAAATCGTTTTCGTCGGCAGTGAAAATTCACGTCAAATCTGCTAAACGCAAAAAAATGACAACCACGTCATCAGAAAACAACAGTGATCGCTCCCCCTAATCGGGTCAATCCCTCCCCATCCACAACATGATGGTTGCAACACGAATCACCGGGTAAGCGCCCCCATCACCCAGCCAGGGGCCGATGAAAAAATACGGCTAAAAACGAAGCTTTATCAACGAAGAAGTTTTATCAACGAAGGTGTATAAAAAAACGGTGTATAAAAAAGGGAGGATAAACAATATGGATAAAATCCCCAGATAAAAAAATAACGCCACCCCTTACGGACGTGGCGTTATCACTTTCAGTACAATGCTTGGCTTGTATTCACATAGCTTGTCTTCACATAGCTCGCATTAGCATGACTGACCGGATTCACCGGCCAGCCGATGACGCTTACAGAGCCAAGAAGAAACCCGCGATGGTTGCACTCATCAGGTTAGACAGCGTACCCGCGACTACCGCCAGCAGACCCAGACGGGCGATGTCGTGACGACGCGTTGGTGCCATGCTACCCAGACCACCCAGCAAAATCGCCACGGAAGACAGGTTAGCAAAACCACACAGAGCAAAAGAGATGATCGCTTTCGTGTGCGCAGACAGCACTTGCAGGCCCGCCGCGGCGACTTCCGCATCCGGCTTCAAGTACGGAGCAAAGTTCAAGTAAGCCACGAATTCGTTCACGATCACTTTCTGACCGATGAAAGAACCGGCTACAGTTGCTTCACTCCAAGGGACACCGATAACAAACGCCAGTGGTGAGAACAGGTAACCCAAGATCAATTCCAATGACAGCTGCGGATAACCGAACCAGCCACCCACACCGGCAAAAATACCGTTGATCAGCGCAATCAGACCGATAAACGCCAGCAGCATCGCACCCACGTTCAGTGCCAGTTGCATACCGGACGCCGCACCGGCAGCTGCCGCATCAATGACGTTCGCTGGTTTGTCTTCG
>JBOFCH010000077.1:0-5056 GCA_051645985.1 Plesiomonas sp.
CCGGCAATGACAGTGACGGCGCGGCCACTTTTCAAATTCTGCACCGACGATTTGGTACTACCAAACCGGCTGTAAATATCCGAAGAGTAGCACGCAGAAATACTGTTCAGGCTACTGGAAATACTGGATTGAGAGGCAGCAAAGATAGCGGCAATAATTAACCCAGCCAGACCGGCCGGCATATCAGAGATAATAAAGAACGGTAGAATACCACCGGTATTGAAGTTTTTCGGTAACAACTCAGGGTTCTGGCCATAATAAGCATACAGCGCCGAGCCGATGGCAAAGAAAAACACCGGAACACAAGCCACCAGTTTAGCATTGGTGATCAACGCTTTCTTCGTTTCGGCAATGGAATCCGTCACGATATAACGTTGTACTACGTCTTGGCTGGCAGTGAACTGCTGCAAACCGGAGAAGAAAAAGCCGATCATCAGTACCGGTACGGTGCTGCTAGTCCAGCTCCAACTCATCTGACTGGCTGGGAAATATTTATCCGCCGCTGCCGATACGGCAAAGACTTCGGTGATCCCACCATCGACTTTAAAGCAAATCATGATGAAGATTAGTACTGCGGCACCAGATAACATAATGCCCTGAATAACGTCAGTCCAGATAACCCCTTCAATTCCGCCGAGGAAGGTGTAGATAATACACAGAACCCCAATCAGGAAGACAATCATCAGCGGATCCATATCAACGAATGGCATCAGCGCCAATGCAGTCAAATAAGTGATGATTGCAATTCGCCCGATATGGAACAGCATAAAAGAGATACTGGCAAATAACCGCATCCGGATATCAAACCGCTTCTCTAAATACTCATAGGCTGAGGTCAGATTCAATTTTCTGAAAAACGGAATGTAGTACATAAAAACGAAAGGTAAAATGGCAATCGTAATGTACTGGCCAATCAGAAATGTCCAATCACCGGTATATGCTTTGGCTGGAATAGACATAAACGTAATCGAACTCAGCGTGGTCGCAAACACACTGACCCCCGCAGCCCAGCCAGGAATACGCCCGCCAGCTTTAAAATAATCATCCGCTGATTTTTGGCGTTTCGCAAAATACACACCGACCAGCATAATGACGGCAAGATAACCGGCAAGAACCAGATAGTTCAGCGTACCAAATGCATGCGTCTCCATGAGTATTCCTCTGTTTTTCTATCGAGTAAGAGATAAGTTGTAGGTTAGGTTTTCGCGTTATTCAGGGTGGCAGCCCACTGTGCGACCCCAATCAAACCGGCATCGGTACGACAACGGGCGGGCACGATTGACGGCCGATACCATACTGGTAAAGGGGCCAATGCCTGTTCGACCAACGTGATGTAGTTTTCAGCCAGCCCTACTCCGCCACCGATCACGATGGCATCCAGATCTAGGGTGATGGTGAGATTGGCTATCAGATCAGCGACTGCTGAAGCCGAACGCTGGATAATGGCCTGCGCTTTTGTATCGCCTTGCAAATAGTGCTGGTACACCTGTAAACCGGTGCAGGCATTACCCAACACCGCTTGCCCGGCTGCCGCAATAGCACGCCCTGACGCGATGGCTTCGACACAGCCGCGCCGACCACAGCCACACATTGGGCCTTGGGGATCGGCCAGCATATGGCCGGCATGTCCAGCAATCCCGCGACTACCGGTCACCAACTGATGATTAAGCACCAAACCGGCGCCGACACCGGTCGACACAGTAATGAACGCCAGATCGGAGAAAGCCCGGTCATAGGCTTGATATTCGGCCCACGCTGCGGCTTGGGCATCATTGATGAGATACACCGGCAACCCGGTGATTTGTGCGATCACTGAGTGCAGCGGAAACCGGTTCAGCCCACCCAGATTCTGCGGATTAAGCGCCGTCAAGATCCCGTGCTCGATGATGCCGGTGGAGGCTACCGCCACAAAATCTGCCGCCATCGCCAACGGAGCCAGCAGCTCGCTCAGTGTCGCGGTGAGCAGTTGTGGATCACCGGACGAGCGTGTTTCGGCTACATGGCGCTGCACGATCCGTGGCTGTGGCGTGTGAGCCTCTTCTATTAATGCCGCCGCCAGTTTGGTGCCGCCAATATCAACAGCCAGACAGATTGTCATGCTACCGCTCCATGACGTTCGTTTTTGGCGCTATTCACCGCATTGGAAAACCAGCTACAGATATGCTCAATACGGGTGATCGCTGAGCCAACGGTCACACAGTCTGCCCCGGCCAAAATAGCCTGCGCAGCTAACTGCGGGCTGTTATAGCGCCCTTCGGCCATCACAAAACATCCGGCCTGCTTAAGCGCTGTCACCAATGCCAAATCAGGCTCCGCCGGTGTAGCTGGCCCAACATAGCCGGACATGGTAGTGCCAATAATTTCCACGCCCAGCTGGAAGGCGGCCAGTCCTTCGGCATAATTGGAGCAATCCGCCATCGCAACGCAACCCGCATCATGAATGGCCGCCACCAATGCCTCGATACGCACCGGGCGCGGGCGCGCAGTCGCATCAATAGCAATAATGTCGGCACCGGCCTCGGCCAGCGCGCGCACATCCTCCAGATAGGGCGTAATACGTACAGGACTATCCACCAGATCGCGTTTCACAATCCCGATAATCGGCGCGGCGACGTTGGTTCGTGCCGCTTTAACGTTTTCCGCGCCCTCGATGCGTACCGCTACCGCGCCACCGGCAATAGAGGCCTGCGCCATCGCCGCAATAATCACGGGCGAGTCCATCGGCCCGTGATCCACCGGTTGGCATGAGGAAACAAAGCCCGTTTTTAACTGAGCCAGAACGGAGTGTGCATAAACTGACATAAAGTTTAACTCCAGTGTTTAATCATAATATGAAGTTTTAATTCAATTTACTGTCAATGGAGTTAAACTTCAAAAAGGTTGAATCAAAATGGAGATGGACACCTCAGTTTTTGACAACCCAAGAGGCAAAAGTGAGATCGCGATTGGTTTTTTATGAAAGAGAGACGGGGTCAATCCCGAACACTCGCAACGACCGGCGGCCCGGCGACATAGCACAGCGCTGCGCATTGCAAATAGGGATTAAGACGGGGGAGAGATAAAGACTTGAGACTAAGAATAGAAACTAAGCGTAAAGACAAGAATTGATTAGGGATTCAGATTGGCAATGTGCAGGAAACAAAGAGAATGTGATGTACCCAATGCGGATCACACTCTCTTTCAGTTTGCAGCACTGGAGCCTAGTTGAACCCCATTGAAAACCCGTTGAGCCACATCATGCCACACGCGGCATGGCCATCATATCAGGCATCCAGCGCGCGAGTGGTACGCTGTTTCTTATCCATCGAACCACTGATGTCTTCCTTCACCAGCAGGGTATACAGCAAGTCCAGCACGTACAACTGGGCTATTTTGGTGCCGATGGAGTCTCCCTGCATCTGCCCTTGTCGGTTACCGTTCAACAGCACCGCATCGGCATATTCACACAGCGCAGACTTAGGATTATGAGTCAAAGCAACGGTATAAGCCCCCGCTTCTTTTGCTAACCGCAGTGCTTTGATCGTTTCAACCGAGTTGCCAGAATGACTGATCCCTATCGCTAGCTCGCCCGGCTGTAACAACGTCGCCTTCATATACATGAAGTGATTGTTGGTCAACGCATCCACATTAAACCCAATTCGCATGAATTTATTCTTCGCATCCTCGGCCGTGATCCCAGAGGAGCCGACACCAAAGATATAAATCCCACGCGCCTCACGGATCTGACGAGCCACGGTTTCCAGCGTCGGAAAACTGAGTAAATTTAAGGTCTCGGACAGAACGTTATTGATCCCCTGTTGCAGCTTTTGCCCTATCAGCTCCACATTATCTTGCGGCGCAATGTCAGTATCGAGAATCGAGCGATCGTTATGATGCAAAGAAGAAAGCTCGATGGCCAAATCCATCTTAAAATCCTGAAAGCCTTTAAAGCCCAACAGGCGGCAAAAACGGATAATCGTCGCTTCCCCAGCATTCACTTTGTGTGACAACTCAGCGATAGACAGCTTGGTCACCTCTTCGGCATTTTGCTGCACAAAATCGGCAATACGCCGGGCCGAAGGCGTCATGCTTTCAAACAGGCTTCCCATCATGTCCAGTACTTTTCCTGTTTTTACCGGCAAGTGCTTGACGACCATAAACTGCTCCGAATCCTATCCATAAACCGCTGATCTGATTCTGACATTTCGTACTGCGCTTGTGAAGTAAAGCTCCAACGATCACGCCACGATTGCCCTTAATTTGAACGCCCGCTCGCAGATTAAAGCCGATGTTACCCCAATCACACTTTGCAGATCTGCTCGGATCTTTTGGGTAATAGCCATTGCATGGTGAAGCTTTACTCCATACCATGAATAAAACTCCGATATAAACCTAAATTATGAAGCTTTACTTCATGGAGCTATAAACGATGGAAAAATTATCCGGACTGATTTCGGCCCCCCACACCCCGTTTGACGCTAACGGCAATGTTAACTTTGACAGCATCGATAAGATTGCCGCCCACCTGATCCGCGATGGTGTGCGTGGTGCTTACATTTGTGGCACCACCGGCGAAGGGATCCACTGCTCAGTGGCCGAGCGTAAAGCGATTGCTGAGCGCTGGGTCAGCGCCGCCAACGGACAGTTACAGCTGATTATCCATACCGGCGCACTGAGTATCGTTGATACGCTGGAGCTGACCCGCCACGCCGAAACGCTGGATATTTTCGCAACCTCAGTGATCGGCCCTTGCTTCTTCAAGCCAGCATCACTGGATGATCTGGTGACCTATTGCGCCACCGTGGCCGCAGCGGCACCTTCCAAGGGCTTCTACTATTATCACTCTGGGATGTCTGGCGTGAATTTCGATATGGAGCAGTTTTTGCTCAAAGCCGATACCCAGATCCCGAACCTGTCGGGCCTGAAATTTAACAGCCCAGATCTGTATGAATACCAACGCTGTCTGCGTGTGTGTGACGGTAAGTTTGATATTCCTTTCGGTGTGGATGAATTCCTGCCAGGTGCGTTAGCCGTGGGCGCGACCAGCGCTGTTGGCAGCACTTATAACTATGCCGCA
>JBOFCH010000078.1:0-3373 GCA_051645985.1 Plesiomonas sp.
TGTTGATGCAGCATACCGGTGATGAGGTGGGGTTGTTGCTGGATACCGGTCATCTGACGTTTGCCGGAGTCGATCCGGTCGCGGTGGCGGCGCGCTGGGCCAAACGTATCAACCATGTGCACTGTAAAGATGTGCGTGCCGCGGTACTGGCGGAAGTGAAAAACAAAAAAATGAGTTTCCTTAACGCGGTACTGGCTGGGGTCTATACCGTGCCGGGTGATGGTTGTGTGGACTACCCAGCAGTCTTTCGTGAGTTGAAGCGGGTAAATTACCAAGGCTGGTTGGTGGTCGAGGCTGAACAAGATCCGGCGATTGCCCATCCGCTGACCTATGCTCGCCTGGGTTACAACAACCTGCACCGTTTTGCCAAGGATGCCGGTCTGCTTTGATCGCCCTTATTGGTCACCACACAGCCGGTATGCTCGTCATACTGGCTGTTATTGCATCTGATTGAGCCAAACTTTATCGCTTTATCTCAAGCTAACGTAATCTAAAGGAGCCGAACATGCCGACCCTGTTATCCCGTTATCAGCGGCCCGACGCGGCAGGACAGACCCAAAAGATCACCCTCAGCCGGGCTGGCTGGCAGCATGTCGGATTTGAAGTTTATGAGTTACAGGCCGGTCAACAGCTGGCATTTGCTGCCGACCATGATGAGCGTTGTCTGGTATTACTGGGCGGGACGGCGACCATCACCACGCCCCATGCTGAATATGCAGCGATCGGTGAGCGTGATAACCCGTTTGCTTGTGAACCTGCGCAGTCTGGCGGGCAGCATAAAAAGCCCTATGCCGTGTATGTGACGCAAGGGGATAGCTGCCAGATCACCGCCTTATCGCCACTGGAGTTGGCGGTGTGCCGCGCGCCGGGAAAGGGCACCTATCCATCGCGTTTGATTACACCGGCCGATATCGGCGCCGAAGCGCGTGGGCGTGGCAATAATCGCCGCTATGTACACAATATTCTGCCGGATACCGCGCAGGCGGATAGCTTGCTGGTGGTGGAGGTGTTCACCGAAGAGGGCTGTACCAGCTCTTATCCCAGCCATAAACATGATACTGCGAATCCTCCTCACGAAACTTATCTGGAAGAAACCTATTATCACCGCATTAATCCGCCACAGGGCTTTTGCTTCCAGCGTGTGTACACCGATGATCGTTCGCTGGATGAATCCATGGCGGTGTATGACAAAGATGTGGTGATGGCACCGCGTGGTTATCATCCGGTGGCTACGCTGGCCGGGTATGACAACTATTATTTGAATGTGATGGCTGGCCCGCTGCGCCAGTGGCGCTTTAGCTGGGAGCCAGAGCATGCTTGGATTAATACTGATGCCTATGCGTGAGTCTCGACATGACTTCGTATACCGGACTTGTGATCCCGTATCTGTGCGCCAAAGAACAGCATTCAGCATCAGTATCGAGATTCATATCAAGCAAGGAGGCGAAATGCCTCCTTTTTAGGCTGTTTTTGGGGGGATTAATCGCTGTATTTGGCTTATCACCGTGATTAGGCGTTAGCCCTGTGTTAAATGTGACATCTCGCCGTGCCTGTGTAACAAAAAATAACGCTTTCCTGTTATAAATAAAACTGACATAAATTGGATATCACATTGTTTTTGTTTTTTGTACTTGATATCTCACTTTTATGCATTTGCGGGTGACGAGTTATTATTCCCCCTCCATAATGACCCTGTTCACTGAAATAGATATATTTTAGGGTGAAAATAAATGACTAACGCCAATCAGTCTAAAAGTTGGGTTACACTGGATCACAAAATCGCTTTTTTCGTTCCTGCCGCTTAATACCTCTGGCAGATCTGCTTAAGGCATATCTGCGTCTTAATATAGCCATTTTATCAATAAGCGAATGCCGTCATTGACTTCGGTTCATCGTTTTATTCTTGGCTATGAATACCTTGCTAATTCATTGTGGGCCAGCTGCCCAACGGAATGATATTCGCCTATAACATCAACTTTTCGTTGCGATTATCTATACCGTTTAATTTTTAAAATTAAATATCATTAAGGTTATCTCATGGAAAACTTCAAACACTTACCAGAACCTTTCCGTATTCGTGTCATTGAGCCGGTAAAACGCACTACCCGTGCACACCGTGAAAAAGCCATTATTGATGCGGGCATGAACCCCTTTTTGCTCGACAGTGAAGATGTGTTTATTGACCTGCTGACGGACAGCGGCACTGGCGCTATCACTCAAGATATGCAGGCGGCGATGCTGCGCGGTGATGAAGCGTACAGTGGTAGCCGCAGCTACTATGCACTGGCGAATGCAGTTAAAGATATTTTTGGTTATGAACTGACTATTCCAACCCACCAAGGGCGCGGTGCTGAGCAGATTTATATCCCGGTATTGATTAAAAAGCGTGAAAAGGAAAAAGGCTTAGATCGCAGCAAAATGGTCGCGCTGTCTAACTACTTCTTTGATACCACGCAGGGCCACACTCAAGTGAACTGCTGTGTGGCGAAGAACGTGTACACCAAAGAAGCGTTCGACACCTCAGTGACGGCCGATTTTAAAGGTAACTTCGATCTGGAGAAACTGGAAGCGGCAATCTTGGAAGCTGGCCCGGCCAACGTGCCTTATATTGTCAGCACCATTACCTGTAACTCCGCCGGGGGGCAGCCAGTATCGATTGCCAACCTCAAAGCGGTGTACGCCATCGCGCGTAAATATGATATCCCGGTGATCATGGACTCCGCCCGTTTTGCTGAGAACGCCTACTTTATTCAGCAGCGTGAGCCGGGCTATCAGGATTGGAGTATCGAAGAGATCACCCGCGAAACCTATAAATACGCTGATGGTCTGGCAATGTCAGCCAAGAAAGATGCCATGGTGCAAATGGGCGGCCTACTGTGCTTTAAAGACCAATCCATGATGGATGTGTACACAGACTGCCGCACCCTGTGCGTGGTGCAAGAAGGCTTCCCGACCTACGGTGGTCTGGAAGGCGGCGCGATGGAGCGTCTGGCGGTGGGGCTGTACGACGGTATGCGTCAGGACTGGCTGGCTTACCGTATTCAGCAGGTACAGTATCTGGTGGATGGGCTGGAAGCGATTGGGGTGGTCTGTCAGCAAGCGGGCGGTCACGCGGCCTTCGTTGATGCCGGCAAATTGCTGCCGCACATCCCTGCCGATCAGTTCCCAGCGCACGCATTGGCCTGTGAGCTGTACAAAGTTGCGGGGATCCGCGCGGTGGAAATCGGCTCTTTGCTGTTGGGTCGTGACCCGGCGACGGGTAAACAGCATCCATGCCCGGCCGAGTTGCTGCGCCTGACCATTCCTCGTGCGACTTATACCCAGTCACACATGGATTTCATCATCGAAGCGTTCCAGGAAGTGAAGAAAAATG
>JBOFCH010000079.1:0-6350 GCA_051645985.1 Plesiomonas sp.
CCACCGATAACAGCGTCAGTGTCACCGTGACGGCGGTCACTACGCCGCCGGTAGAAAACCAACTGCCCACCGTAACCTTAAGTGCGCCAACCGCTGCCAACAGTGGGGATACCGTCACCTTGGGCGCTACCGCCAAAGACAGTGATGGCACCATCAGTAAAGTCGAGTTTTTTGTCGACAATGTCTTGGTGGGTAGCAGCAGTACCGCACCATATCAGGCCAACTGGAAAGCCACCGACGGTAACCACTCTCTGGTCGCCAAAGCCACCGATGATAAGGGCGGCGTCGGCGCGTCAGTAGCCATCACTCTCGTGGTGGGAACCACCGTCAGCAATCAAGATCAGTGCCGACCAGAAGGTTTGTACAAAACCCCGGGCATTGCCGTCCCTTACTGTACCGTGTATGACAAAGACGGCCGGGAAGTGATGGGTGCCGATCACCCACGCCGGATCATTGGCTATTTCACCTCATGGCGTACCGGTAACAACGGGCAGCCCATGTATTTAGCCAGCAATATCCCGTGGGATAAAATTACCCACATCAACTATGCGTTTGCGCATATCAGCTCAGATTTCAAACTGTCCGTCGGTAATGAGGCCGATCCGAAAAATGCCGCCACCGGCATGCAGTGGCCGGGGGTTACCGGTGCCGAAATGGATCCAACCCTCAGCTATAAAGGCCACTTTAACCTGCTGAACAAGTACAAAAAACTGTACCCGAATGTGAAAACCCTGATCTCAGTGGGTGGCTGGGCAGAAACCGGCGGCTACTTTGATGACAGTGGTAAACGCGTCGCCTCCGGTGGCTTCTACAGCATGACCACCAATGCCGATGGCAGCGTTAACACCGCCGGGATCCAGACCTTTGCCAAATCAGCGGTAGACTTTATCCGCAAGTATGGCTTTAACGGGGTGGACATCGATTATGAATACGCAACCTCGATGGCCAAAGCCGGTAATCCGGATGACTTTGCCGTCTCGGAAAAACTGCGCCCACATCTGATGAAATCCTATGTGGTACTGATGAAAACCCTACGCGAAGAGCTGGATAAAGCCGGCGCGGCCGACAATAAGCACTATATGCTGACCGTCGCCGCACCGTCTTCCGGCTACATGCTGCGTGGCATGGAAACCTATCAAGTTACCCAGTACCTCGACTACATCAACATCATGTCCTATGACCTGCACGGGGCATGGAATAACTATGTTGGTCACAATGCGCCGCTGTTTGACAGTGGTAAAGATGCCGAACTGGCCGCATGGAATATGTATGGAACCGCACAGTACGGTGGCTTAGGCTACCTGAATACCGACTGGGCCGCCCACTACTTCCGTGGCTCTATGCCGGCCGGTCGGATTAACATCGGCGTGCCGTACTACACCCGTGGTTGGCAAAACGTCACCGGTGGCGATAATGGATTGTGGGGAAGCGCGGCTCTGCCAAATCAATCCCAATGCCCAACCGGTACCGGTGGTGATCCGAAAAACCAGTGCGGTAGCGGTGCGGTAGGGATCGACAACGTCTGGTTTGATCTGGATGCTCAAGGCAAAGAAATGGCCGGTGGCGGTAACCCTATCTGGCATGCCATGAACTTGGAAAAAGGCATTTTGCCAAGCTATATCCAATCTTACGGACTGGATCCGGCGAACGATCCGCAAGATAAACTGACGGGCAAGTACGTTCGCTACTATGACAGCGTTTCCGTTGCGCCATGGTTATGGAACGCGGACAAAAAAGTCTTCCTTTCTACCGAAGATGCGGAATCGATCAAGACCAAAGCCGGCTATGTTGCCAACCAAGGTCTGGGTGGTGTGATGATTTGGGAGCTGGCCGGTGACTATGGCTGGTATCCCGATCGTAACGGCGGTGAGTATTACATCGGTAATACCATGACCAACACACTGTACGACAACCTGAAAAACGCCCCAGCATACGGCAATAAACTGGCTGATCGCAGCATGCCAGCCAAAGCTGTGGACATTGCAGTAACCATCAGCGGATTTAAAGTCGGCGATCAAAACTACCCGATTAATCCGAAAATCCAACTTAAAAACAACACCGGCAGTGATATTCCTGGCGGAACCGAGTTCCAGTTTGATATTCCGACCTCGGCACCGGCCAATGCGGCCGATCAATCAGGTGCTGGCCTGAAAGTGATCCAAGCGGGGCATACCGGTAACAACATTGGTGGTTTGAAAGGGAACTTCCATCGCGTTGCCTTCACTCTGCCAAGTTGGAAAACGCTGGCAAAAGGTGACACCTTCGATCTCGACATTGTGTACTACTTGCCAATCAGCGGCCCGGCGAATTACACCGTGAAGATCAATGGGACTGAGTACGCTTTCGCTGCCGAGTACCCCAATCTGCCACTGGCGGATCTGGGTGCGGGTAGCGGCAGCAGTGGTGGCACCAGTGGCGGTAGCGGCACCAGCACTGACAGTTGCAGCAGTAAGAATGTCGATGCAAGCAAAGTGAAGGTGTACCCGAACTGGACGCAAAGCGGCTTTGCGACCGGTGGCGATCAGATGGCTTACCAGAACAAGGTCTACAAGGCCAACTGGTGGACTAACTCGGTACCGGGTAGCGATACCAGCTGGACCTTCGTCTGCAACTACTGATTTACCTGCGCTTTCCCGGCGCAGTGCTTGGCACCGGCCATGTTGTCCGCACTTAACGGCAACATGGCTATCGCAAAACATATTTAAGGCGGCCGCGGCCGCCTTTTCTTTAGCCATTATCCGGCTTTTTCCAGCAGAAATTTACATTTCGTGATCCAGCGAAAAATGTCAGCGTTCCAGACTTTAAAAACACTGTTATTCAATCATGAATTAGCTCACGATCCGCGAGATACCACGTGTTTTCGCCGTGCGATAATTATAATTAGGATCGGATCATGTTCGCATTTCGCTCAATTAAACATCAAATAACCGTTACCGGCGGCCTCAGTCTATTGTTGGCAGTATCCGGTGTTTCCGCTTACTGCTATAGCTCCTTCTCCAGCCTCTCTTCCACTATCCAGCATTATTTCCAAAGCCATACACAAGAAAGTACTACACAGTGGCTGGAAACGCTGGCGGATGAAGAAGCGCAGAGGATCAGCCGCACTTTCGAGCAGGCACTGACCAGTGCCACCACCTTGAGTCAGATTTTGGCCGATAACCGTAGCAGCCCCCAACCGCTGAGCCGAGATGCCGCTACCCAGTTGTTGCGTGATGTGTTGGACAAAAACCCTGATTTCCTGAGTGTCTACTCCGGCTGGGAAAAAGATGCCTTTGACGGTAACGATGCGGCCTACAGCGGTGGCAACCGTTACAGCCAAAAAAGTGGTCACTTTGCTCCGTACTGGAACCGGGGCGATGGAACGCTGGCGCTGAACCCACTTGGCGATTATTACGCCACCCAAGCCAGCCCAACCGGGATCCGTGCCTCGGAGTGGTATCTGTGTCCGATGGAGAGTTTGTCCGCGTGCGCGGTTGACCCCTCGGTCTATACCATCAAAGGACAACAGACCCTGCTCTCCTCCTTTGTGGTGCCGGTGATCACTGATGGCAAATTTAGCGGGTTGGTCGGCATCGATTACTCATTAAACTTCTTACAACAGCTGGCACAACAGGTCAGCGGCGAAATTTTTAGCGGCAACAGCCGAGTGCGCATTATCAGCCCACGTGGGATTGTGGCCGCCGACTCCGGTAACCGCGATGCCACCGGTAAAACCTTGTCTGGCGCAGATGCCGAGCAGATCCGGCAAATGCTGCAACAAGGGCAAACCCGCGCCCAAGCGCAACAAGGTAAGCTGCTGGTGTTTGCGCCGATCAACCTGCGTGGTGTCCCACAAAAATGGGGGATCGTCTTAGAGGTCTCGGAAGCTACCGCGCTGGCCAAAGCCAATGCGGCCGAAGCCGCCATCGCCGGTGAGTTCCGCCAAGCTATCTGGGGACAATTGCTGGTCGGGTTGGCACTGGCACTCCTCGGTATGTTGGGGATGGGGCTGGCTGCGCGCGCCATTGCCCAACCGCTCAATCAAGTGGTCGCGATGTTGCGTCGCCTGTCCGCTTCCGGTGGCGACCTGACTCAACGGTTGGATATTCAGCGCAAAGATGAAACCGGCGAGCTGGCCCGCGAGGTGAACCAGCTGATCAGCCATATCCACAGTATTGTCACCGATGTCGCTGGCACCACCTTGACCTTGCAACAAGCGGCGAGTAATAGCGCAGTCAGCAGCCAACAAGCACTGCGCCGTACTCAGGCACAGTTACAAGAAATTGAGCAGATTGCCGCCGCCGTCAATGAGATGTCCTCCACTGCGCACTCGGTCACCGACAGTGCTCAGATGACCGCCACGGCAGTCGAGCAGACCCGCCACGCGGTAGAGCGCGGTCAGCAGGTAGTCAATGACACGGCGGGCAGTATCCAGCATCTCTCCACTCAGGTCGATACGGTGGCTGGGGAAATCCAATCACTGGAGCAGCAAAGCCAGCAAATCGGCACCATTTTGGATGTGATCCGTAATATCTCCGATCAAACCAACCTGCTAGCCCTGAATGCCGCCATTGAAGCAGCACGCGCGGGTGAACATGGCCGAGGTTTTGCGGTGGTAGCCGATGAAGTACGCGGACTGGCCTCCAAAACCCAGCACTCGACCACCGAAATTCAGGCGATGATCGATTCTTTACGTCATACCACCAGCAGCGCCGTCGCCACCATGAGTGAAGGCCGTCAGCGTAGTCAGCAAGCGCTGAATGACATCGCACAGGCTGTCAACGCACTGGATGACATTGCGGCGGCCGCCGATCAAATTCAGGATATGACCACCCAGATTGCCAGCGCGGCCGAAGAGCAGTTTGCCGTAACCGAAGATATCAACCGTAACATCGTCAATATCAATCAAGCGGCCTCAGAAGTGGCCGATGGGGCGCGCAAAAATAACCTCGACACCGAGCATATGAATGGTTTGACTGCCGAGGTGATGACGAATCTATCGCGCTTTCGCTATTAAGCCTTCGTTATTTCATCAGCATGTCATCACCGAGTGACCAACAACAAGGGATACGCAGTGCGTATCCCTTTTTTATGCTCTGTTTTTATGCCCAGTGTTTTTATGTCTGGTGTTTTATGCCGAGTTGTACCGATTACCGGCGGCACTTCCTCGGTAACGTGCCCCGTTAATCTTGCGGGTCATCAAAGCCCAGCAGCAAGGTCAGCAAGAAACCAGCAATCACGGTCACAGCCATACCAACAAAGTACAGCAGCACCTTACCCGGCACGATAGTAACCGCCAGTGGCACCCCGGACAGACCGAAAGTGATCACGGTTGCGACTTTCCAATAGCAAATCAACGCGCCGCCTAAAGCCCCGCCCAAACAGGCGGCGACAAACGGACGCCCCAACGGTAAAGTCACCCCGAAAATTAGCGGCTCACCAATACCGAGGATCCCCACCGGTAACGCACCTTTGGTCATCGCTTTCAAACGGGCATTTTTAGTTTTCAGCAACACCGCACATGCCGCGCCCACCTGACCCATCCCCGCCATCGCCAGAATGGGGAGTAGTGGGTTAGAGCCATATTTTTGCAGCAGCTCAACATGAATCGGCACCAATCCCTGATGTAAACCGGACAGTACCAGCGGCAAGAATGTCCCAGAAAGAATGGCCCCAACCAGCAACCCGCCTTTTTCGATTGCCCAACTTGCGCCATGTGCAATCGCATCTGAGATATAACCACCAAGTGGCTGCAACAGCACGATGGCTAAACTGGCGGTGATCAAGGTAGTCAGCAACGGGTTTAAGATCAGCTCCAGCGATTCGGGCAACGCATTACGCAGCCGTTTCTCCACCCAACACATGAACGCCACCACCAACAGAACCGCAATGATCCCGCCGCGCCCCGGTTGCAGATGTTCACCAAACAGTTCGATTTGCGCCAGCCCCGGATGAGTCAGGATCCCGGCCATTACGCCGCCCATCGCCATCGAGCCACCAAAAACCCGCGCCGCATTCACCCCGACCAAAATGCTCATTATCGAGAACACGGCATTACCGAAGATCCCCAGCAAATTGAGCAAGTTCGGGTATTGATCCACCAGATCGCCCGCAATATCTGGCCGCTTGAGCACATTGATAATGCCCAAGATCAAGCCAGACGCAATGAAGGCGGGGATGATCGGGATAAACACATTCCCCAGTTTTTTCAATAACTCACTGACTGGCGTTTGATACTTAGCCTTGGCCGCCGCTTTGTTTTGCGCCACGCTGTTGCCGTCAGCCGCTGGCTCTTGTAGCGATGGAGCGCCAGTCAGCAGCGCTTGCATCGCATCCACCACTTTGGCAGCCGCCCCGGGGCCGATAATAAA
>JBOFCH010000080.1:0-1816 GCA_051645985.1 Plesiomonas sp.
CAGCGCGGCTGCCAGTTCGGCGTCAGTGGTGCGCACGTTTGCGTGATAGCCTGGCACCGGCTCAGTCTCTTCAATTTCAATACCACCCGGGCCAGTAACCATCTCGCCAGTTTTTCTGGTTATCATCCCATGAGGAAGCAACTTAAGTGACGTACCAGACAGATAGAGTGACCCATCTTCGTTTTCTACAAAACCAGCCGACTTTAACGCCGCAAACATTTCATTTCTGTTTGAAGATTTAAGGTTGATATCTATGAACATCACGCGATCGCCTTAAGTTGCTCATCCGATAACTGCTTATTCCATACCCTGATGTTTTTAATATGACCCCACAATGGGTACGCCATATTGCTGGCATTGCCAACAAACATCTTGGTTGGACTGAACTCCGACTTACTAACTATTTCCTTTTTTAAAATTTTATTATCAATAATAACAGCAACCTCATTTTTATCTGATAAAAACGAGCCACCTTGCGTTATGAGATTTCCGATTAAATTATCAACGTAACTAAAGACCTCAGAATAAAACCCGCTAATCATTATGTTTCCTGCTTGATTCTTTCCTCTTGATAACCCCCAATAGGCACCACCAACGGACGCGCTGCTTAAAACATAAGTAATTCCCATCGAGTTAAAAAAAGTATCGTTTTCACAGAAAACTGTGATTGACTTTCCGCGAAGCAGGTTAATATCAGGCAATGTAGAGACATCTGCCGCTCTGGTTGCGCTTGCACCATTTGTCAGTATTGTCGAGCTCATAAATGGCAAATCTTCTAGTTGCCCACCCCACACCGCGAAATTGTCGCCTGGGGCTGCCTCATCAAGAATCACATCGAAGAAGTTTGAAAAATTAACAGCAAGGGCCGTCCTGGTCGCTGTAATTCTAATCCACGTATCTGCTGGCGCATCAAATTGAGTGGTATTTGCCTGCTCTGAATTGATGCTGAATTTTGCAGCTTTCCCAATCGACATGACATAACAGCTACTGGTTTTAACACTGGTTGGTGCTGACGAGTCAGGTGTGCCAAGCCTGACATACACGCCAAGCGGCTGCGTGGCAGAGACGGTGAACACCTCGGCCCCATCAGCAACCCCTAGCGGATCTTCAGTTTTTCCTGTTTTAGAGCACCCCACCTCCGCCGTGGTTGAATCGTGTCGGAGAATGTAATTTGTGCTCACCCCCTCGATCAGCAATCCATTCATCTCGAATCTAGGCTCATTAACTGCCGCCACACGCAGTTTTCCATCCTTGCCTGTGTATGTCGCTGTGGTTGCCCGGCTAAAGTTCACCAGCTTGGCCACCACATCGTCGCCCACTTTCACCTCACGACCATGCCCCGTGATCAGGCGCAGATCATCGGTGAGCGGCGCCCACAAATCAGGTATAGGAAGCGCAGCAGCGCCAACGATATTCGCTGCCACGCCGGCACTGGCGGCAGCCTTTGCTGCCTCGGCAGTAGCGATGCCAGCCTGGGCGGTCGCCAGCGCCACCACGCCAGATCCGGCATTCATCACCTTTCCCCAACTTGGAACGGTCAGCTTAGTGCCATCCGGGGCGGTGAGCGTCACATCGCCGGTGCCGGTGAGCAGCTGCTGCCAGCCATCCATCTGCAACTGGTGATAGGCGACAAAGGCCGACAGGTCGCGACTAAATGCCGAGTTTGTCCCACTTCTGCTGATGTCGATGGAGTAGGCCATCCCAGATGCGGTCATACCACCATAAGCCGTGACCAGATAGAGTACGGTGTCGCTCTCTACATAATCCAGCTCATAAGCCTTGCCATCAGGCGCCCACACCGTGTGCCCCTTGTCTG
>JBOFCH010000081.1:0-8192 GCA_051645985.1 Plesiomonas sp.
TGGCGCTGCTGACCGGTATTGGTAGCTTGCGTGAGATCTACGCCAATCTGGATGCGGTGCCTGCCCTCGGTTTTCGCGGCTCGAAAACGCTGCCGGCTAAGCTGGAATTGCACCGCGCCAATGCCGATCTCTCCTATGCACTGGCTACCATCAAAACCGATGTGGCGTTAGATCCGATCCCACTGACGCGCCAAAGCGCCGATACCGACACCCTGATTAGCCTGTTTGGTCGTTATGAGTTCAAACGTTGGTTGGCTGAATTGCTTGATGGCGGTGACATGCTGGCGCCGAATCCGGCCGCGGCAGCGCCACGACCGCGCCGTACGACGTCATCGGCGGCCGAGCCTGCCGCAGAGCTACTGGCCCCGGTGGCCGTCACGCTGGATCGCAGTGCTTATCAGACCATTTTGCAGATGAGCGAGCTGGACGCATGGCTGGATAAGCTGCGCGCAGCGCCATATTGGGTGCTGGATACCGAAACGGACGGGCTGGATTACATGACCGCCAATCTGATTGGCCTGTCATTTGCTACTGCCGCTGGTGAGGCTGCGTATTTGCCAGTAGCGCATGATTATTTGGATGCCCCGGATCAATTGGATCGTGACACGGTATTGGCGCGTTTGAAGCCGCTGCTGGAAGATACCGGCTCACGTAAAGTCGGGCAAAATCTCAAGTTTGATCAAAGCATACTGGCGCGTTATGGCATCACGCTGCGTGGCATTTGGTCGGATACCATGCTGGAGTCTTATGTCCTAAATAGTGTGGCCGGCCGTCATGATATGGACAGCTTGTCTGAGCGTCACTTAGGCCACCAGACCATCACCTTCGAAGAGGTGGCCGGCAAAGGTAAAAACCAGCTGACCTTTAACCAGATCCCCCTAGAGCAAGCTGCCACGTATGCCGCCGAAGATGCGGATGTCACTCTGCGCTTGCATGAGGTGCTGTGGCCGCAGCTGGAGCAAGAGGCCGGTCTCGCATCGGTGCTGCAAGAGATTGAAGTGCCGCTGCTGTCCGTGTTGTCGCGTATGGAGCGCAACGGGGTGCTGATCGATCCGGCCTTGCTGGGCCGTCACTCCATGGAGCTGACCAGCCGTCTGGCCGAATTGGAAACCAAGGCCCATGAGCTGGCCGGTGAGCCGTTTAACTTGGCCTCCACCAAGCAATTACAGGGGATCTTGTTCGAAAAACTGGGCTTGCCCGTATTGAAGAAAACCCCCGGCGGCGCACCATCGACCAATGAAGAAGTGTTGGCCGAGCTGGCGCTGGATTACCCATTGCCGGCGGTCTTGTTGGAGTACCGTGGGCTGGCCAAACTCAAGTCGACGTATACCGACAAGCTGCCGCTGATGATCAATCCGGCGACCGGTCGCGTGCATACCTCTTATCATCAAGCGGTCACGGCGACCGGACGGCTGTCGTCGACCGAGCCGAATCTGCAAAACATCCCGGTGCGTAATGATGAAGGTCGCCGCATTCGTCAGGCGTTTATTGCTGGGCCGGGTAACCAGATTATCGCCGCGGACTATTCGCAGATTGAGCTGCGTATTATGGCGCACTTATCGGGTGACGCTGGTTTACTGCGCGCCTTTGGCGAAGGTAAGGATATTCACCGCGCCACGGCGGCCGAAGTGTTTGGCTTACCGCTGGAGCAGGTGAGTGGTGAGCAGCGCCGCAGCGCTAAAGCGATCAACTTCGGCCTGATTTACGGCATGAGCGCTTTTGGTCTGGCGCGCCAGTTAGGGATCGGGCGTAACGATGCCCAGCGTTATATGGATCTGTACTTTGAGCGTTATCCGGGCGTGCTGACCTATATGGAGCAGACCCGTGAGCAGGCGCATGCGCAGGGGTATGTGGAAACCTTGTTTGGTCGCCGGTTGCAGCTACCCGATATTCGCTCGCGTAACGCCATGCGCCGTAAAGCGGCTGAGCGTGCGGCGATTAATGCCCCGATGCAAGGTACGGCAGCAGACATCATCAAGCGTGCCATGCTGGCTGTCGATAGCTGGCTGATGACAGCGGAAGCCGAAGGGATCCGCATGATCATGCAGGTACACGATGAATTGGTGTTTGAAGTGCCGCAGGAGAAAGTGGCCCTGTGCAGTGCCAAAGTGCGTGAACTGATGCAGCAAAGTGCGCAATTGGATGTGCCGTTGCTGGTCGATGTTGGGGTGGGGGATAACTGGGATCAGGCCCACTGATCGGGGGTCGTATCGACGGATAGTTTACCGGGGCTATTTTCACTTAGAAAAATAACTTGCCGGTAATGTTACCGGTAGTAGTGAAGTGCGACATAAAAGTGAAAACAAACTACAAAAATTACTTTCCTCACCCGTCGAATTGTTGTACAGTTTTTCTCGTAGGGTACAGAGGTAAGATGTTCTATCTTTCAGACCTTTTACTTCACGTAATCGGATTTGGCTGAATTTTTAGCCGCCCCGCTCGTTAGAGCGGGGCGTTCTTTTATCTGCGTTTTGCTACCGGTTTATCGCTCAGATCGCGCCTTGTTACGGTTTTATTCCCCTGTTTTGTGCTTTTCCCCGTCGTTATTGCCTTTTTTGTGACCAAGTTCGAACATTTTCTCCGCTAAAAATTAGAGTAATTACTTTAAAATGTTTCTAAGTGCGATATAATCACTGTGCTCTTCTTGTTTATCTTATTTTTTGTCTGTGTGATGGCGACGTCGTCACCGGATACACATTTTGCTTACGTATTTTTTTCGGGCCGGCTTTTGCCGGCCTTTTTGTTGCCGATCGGTCTGCTGAGGGTCTTCTCGGCCAATTTGTTGTAAAACAACAGCCCATTCCCACTTATTTCTCGATGAAAAATCAAATGTGCGGCCATGAGTCGTAGGAAAACAGGCGTCTTGCGGATGAGCGTGATGCGGTAGGGCTGGGGTCAGGCTGTGGTAGGGCGATGAGGGGGTTTTTATCAGACAGCTTGCTATGAATGAAGGTGCGTATTCGTGAGCAGAATCAAGAGTGCAGCGCAAACTTATGTATGAGGGGGGTATCTTACACAAAGATCTTGCGAAACCGCGCAGGATCGAAGATCCTTAACGGCATAACAATAAAAACCTCCTATTTCTCTCCCGTTGCCCCACCGTACGGTGGGGACTTATTTCTTTTTTCCGGTCGCATTAAGCCTCACGCAGGCTCCGATAACCGCTGCTCTCTTTAGAGGCTGATCGCTTTAGCGTTATTCTGCGTCGCTATCCGGTGCCTCTAATTCGGCTTGATTCAGCGCCGCAATTTCAGTGGTAAACCACAGATCCAGCTTCTGGCGCAACTTATCCACACCCTGCTTTTTCAGCGAGGAGAAGGCTTCCACCTGAATGTCGCCTTGGAACGCCAGCACGGCTTCGCGTACCAGATTGACCTGAGTTTTCCGCGCACCACTGGCCAGCTTGTCGGCCTTGGTCAGCAGTACCAGCACGGGTAAACCGGCTTCTACTGCCCAGCCAATCATCTGCTGATCCAGATCCTTGAGTGGGTGACGGATATCCATCAGCACCACTAAACCACGTAGGCATTCGCGATTTTGCAGGTATTCACCCAGTGCACGCTGCCACTTGCGTTTCATCTCTTCGGGAACTTCGGCATAACCGTAACCCGGTAAGTCGACCAGACGCGCCTGCTCGGCCACTTCAAACAGGTTAATCAGCTGGGTACGTCCCGGCGTTTTACTGGTACGGGCCAAGTTTTTCTGATTGGTCAGGGTATTCAGTGCGCTGGATTTACCGGCATTCGAGCGGCCGGCGAAGGCCACTTCGATGGCGCTATCCACCGGAAGGTGCCGGATATCCGGTGCACTGGTAACAAAATGGGTAACATGATAATTAAATTGAGCCACGGAGCGATCTCCACCTTAAGTCAAATGTGGTGTGATGATTTCTTTTATGTGAAAATGTGTAAAATATCTGTTGTAATAGTGCGTAAGGCACTGCGCTGACCGCCGAAACCTTACGGTAACGGACAGGATTATCCGTTATTGGCATAACAACAATCATATAGCTAAATGGAACGCCATGAAAAAATTTGCGCTCGTGATTTCAATGATGCTGGGTGTCAGCGGTGTTGCGCAGGCACAGGGAAACGCAGAAGCGGGTAAGAAGATTGCCGCGACGGTGTGTGTGGCCTGCCATAACGCTGACGGGAACAGTACTATCCCCGTCAACCCGAAATTGGCCGGACAACATAACAAATATCTGCTCAAGCAGCTAAAAGAATTCAAACTGGCCGCCGATTCCGCGGGCAAGCAAGGGCGAGCCAACGCCATCATGCAAGGTCAGGTAGCGGCGTTGTCCGAACAAGACATGCAGGATCTGGCCGCTTGGTTCTCGGAGCAGGTATCGGCGCCCGCCTATACCGATAAAGCCAGTGTTGCGCTTGGCAAGCAGTTGTATATGGCGGGCGATAAACAGCGCGGGATCCCGGCTTGTGTGGCCTGTCATGGCCCGCGTGGCAACGGCACCGGTCTGTCCGGTTTTCCAAAAATCTCCGGTCAGCATGCTGATTACATCAGTGCTCAGCTAACCGCCTTTCGGGGCGGACAACGTAAAAATGACCCGAACCTGATGATGCAGCAAGTGGCGGCTAATCTGAGTGATGCTGAGATTAAAGCGCTGGCCGGTTATGTTGGCGGTTTACACTGAGTGACGGTTGATACCGGTCGCGGCGAGTGACGCGGCCGGTGTGAATGCTTCTATGTGCCTTGAGCATCCTGAACACGCAGAACACCTCGAGTAACGAGATGCCTGCAAACTATCCTACCGCTAGAGCAAACAACCCACCGGTCAATATTTCTGCTTTTTTACTGTGAAGTGGCGCACAATCGCCCGGGCTGATGGTTGCCAGCGGTGACCGGACGGGTAGATTAGCCCTTGCAGTGGAACAGGTGTGGCGGGAATGCCGTGCCAGATAATGTATCACCCAGTTTGCTACTCGTGTGAACGGGGATGAGAGTAACGGCAGGATGCTGTAGTGGACATCAAAGATTGCACGGATGACAGAAAGCATCAGGACGGTGTGAGAGCAATAGCGTAGGCGCAGGGAAAGCGGACAGATCAGTTTAGGATGCACTCGGGGAAATCTCTTCTCCCCGCCAGATGAAAAGAAGCCACGATTCTTTCACGGGCAGCGTTGAACGCTGCCTTTTTTATGGGCTTTTATTGGCTATTTTCCCTCTTTTTGCTAGATTCCGGCGCTTAAATTCCAGAATGCTCTATTTCTGAGCGCAAACACTGGCATAATGTTGATTACTGATCCCGCATCACAATTGGTGTTGATATGACCCGCGAAAAGAAATCCCGTAAAGTTCCTGGCCTGAAAAGTGCACCGCGTGCGCCCAAGAAGAGCCGGGCCGAAATTGATCTGCTGTCTCGCGAGCAAAAGCGCGATAAAAAGCGCAAAGGTCTGCGCTCTGGCTCACGTCAGAATGTGGCCGAGCAGAATAAACAAAACGATGGCCGAGCAGTAAAAGACCCACGTATCGGCAGTAAAAAACCAGTACCGTTGATGGTGGAGTTTGTGAACCGTCAGCCGAAAAAACCGGCGGTAGAAGCGGCACCGGCCAAACCCAAACTTAGCCCAGCCGAAGAGCTGGCGATGCTGGAAAATGATGAGCGTCTGCATCAGTTACTGGATCGGGTCGATGCCGGTGAAACGCTGACCGATGATGAGCAGCGTTATGTGGATCAGGCGTTGGATCGCGTGGATGAGCTGATGCAAATCCTGGGTCTGACCGCTGAGGATGACAGCGCCGCCGATGACGCTTCTGCGAACAACGGTAATAGCCCGGAAGACCTGTGGGAGCGTTTTAACAACAGCGATCCGAAAGCATTCTGATGGCGTGGCAACAGGGATTAGTGCTGGCAGCAGTCATGGTACTGCTGCCACTGGGTTTGTATGCCGGCTGGCTACTCGGACGCTTGTGGCGTCAGGGGCAGCTACAGCGCCGGCAACAGACTACGCTGGTGGCACATCGTCGCCAGCATCTGCTCGATAGCATCCGTACCATCGCACGGGCGATGCAGAGTGGACAGTGCGAGTTGGCCGAAGGTGTGCTGCGCATTGGCCGCCTGCTGGATGCGTTAACCGAACCAGACCAACCGGAATTGGCGCGCGACTTTCCGGCCATGGCCGAGCTGTATCAAGTGGTGGCCGAGATGCCAACTCATGAAGCTCGCAAGCAATACAAGCGTAATCAAATAATGAAATGGGATTTGGAGCGAGTCCGGGCCGAAGAGCGTTTGCAGGCCGCTATTGAACAGGAGTTGCCGCAGTTGCTGGCATGGTGCGCCAAATACCCTGAATAAAAGTGCCGTCGCTGGAGCGGCGGCCGTGTGGAAGGAATGAAAGCATGTCTGAGTCTGTGTCTGTGACGAACCCAACGCAGTGGGATTTAGCTCTGATCCAGAAATACAACTACTCCGGGCCTCGTTACACCTCCTACCCGACCGCTCTTGAGTTTCATGAGAGCTACAAGAATCATGATTTTGAGCAGGCCGCTGCTCGCTATCCGCAACGTCCGCTCTCGCTGTACGTGCATATCCCGTTTTGCCATAAGTTGTGCTATTTCTGTGGCTGTAACAAAGTCATTACCCGCCATGCCCATAAAGCTGACCACTATCTGGATGTGCTGGAGCAAGAGATCCGCGCGCGTGCGCCGCTGTTTCGTGGTCGTCATGTGTCCCAAATTCACTGGGGGGGCGGTACACCGACGTTTCTGAGCAAAGCGCAGGTATCACGCCTGATGGCGCTGCTGCGCAGCCATTTCACGGTATTGCCGGAGGCGGAGATCGGCATTGAGCTGGATCCGCGTGAAATTGAGCTGGATATGCTGGATCACCTGCGTGCCGAAGGCTTTAACCGCATGAGCATGGGGGTGCAGGACTTCAACAAAGAAGTGCAGCGTTTGGTCAATCGTGAGCAGGATGAAGCTTTTATCTTTGCCCTGATGGCGCGCGCTCGCGAGTTGGGTTTTATCTCTACCAACATCGATCTGATCTATGGCCTGCCGAAGCAGACGCCGGAAAGCTTTGCCTTTACCTTGCAGCGGGTGATTGCACTCAATCCGGATCGGCTGAGTGTGTTTAACTATGCCCACCTGCCCGCGCGCTTTGCCGCTCAGCGTAAGATCCGTGATGAGGATTTACCGTCACCGGTACAAAAACTGGCTATCTTGCAAGAAAGTATTCAAACCTTGTGTGGTACCGGTTACCAGTTTATCGGGATGGATCACTTCGCGCGACCACAAGATGAGTTGGCGATTGCGCAGCGTAACGGCGAATTGCACCGCAACTTCCAAGGTTATACCACGCAGGCCGAATGCGATCTGCTGGGCTTGGGGGTATCGGCGATCAGCATGTTGGGCGATCACTATGCGCAGAACCAACGCGAGCTGAAACATTACTATGCCCAGGTCGAAGCGCAGGGGCATGCGCTGGCGAAAGGGCTGCGGATGAGCGATGAGGACTGTCTGCGTCGCGATGTGATCAAGGCGCTGATCTGTAATTTCCAGCTGAACTTTGCCGATATTGAACAGCAATACGACATCGATTTTGGCGCTCATTTTGCCGAGGATCTGCAATTGTTGGCACCACTGGCCGCCGATGGGTTGCTGGAGATGGATACCACAGGCATTCGGGTGTTGCCGCGCGGCCATCTGCTGATCCGCAATATCTGCATGTGCTTTGATACCTATTTGCGTCAACAGGCGCGTCGGCAGCAGTTCTCGCGGGTGATTTAAGGTCGGTGGGTATTTAGACCTTCGATCCTGTGAAAACGAAACAGACCGGCCAAGAGCCGGTCTGTTGTTTTTGTTGTTAACCATGCGGGTTGCTGACCCGATGTGGGGCAGTGCTTACATACTGCGAGCACGCGCCATAGCTCGTAGGGCGGCTTTGTCGCTGTCGCTCAGAAACGCTTGCTGCATCCCATTTTCTTGAGCTTGGCGGATTTCGGCCGGCGTCAGGCCCGCCGCTGGAGCGGCTACGTTATATTCGTGGGCAATTTCAATGCCTTCCACGGCCGGATCGTCAGTATTGATGCTGGCAACAATGCCGTGCTGCAAGAACGTTTTCAGCGGATGGGCCGCCAAGGAGGCCACGGTGGTGGTCTGTACGTTGGAGGTCAGCGCCGATTCAATCCCGATTTTTTGCTCGGCCAGATAATCCATCAAACGTGGATCTTCAA
>JBOFCH010000082.1:0-3459 GCA_051645985.1 Plesiomonas sp.
CTTACGTGCTACGTTGCAGCGTCCGCTGTATATTGTTTTGCCGCTGCTGCTGTTATTACCGGCCGGCGTCTGGGCCGCGGGCACCGGTATTCCGGCGATCACCATGAACAGCAACCCAGGTGGGGGGGCCGATTATTCGGTGTCGCTACAGGTGTTGATCCTGATGACCATGCTGAGCTTCTTGCCCGCCATTGTTATCATGATGACCTCGTTCACCCGTATTATTGTGGTGCTGTCAATCTTGCGCCAAGCCATCGGGTTGCAGCAAAGCCCATCGAATCAGGTTCTGGTGGGGATCACGCTGTTTATGACCTTGTTTGTGATGTCGCCGGTACTGGACAAAATCAACCAAGATGCGTTGCAGCCGTATATGCGCGAAGAAGTGACCGCCCAAGAGGCGCTGACGCGCGCTCAAAAGCCATTGCATGCCTTTATGTTAGGGCAGGTTCGAGAAACCGATTTGGCGACGTTTGTCCGTTTATCTGGACATAAGGTGCAGTCACCGGAGCAGGTGAGCATGACGGTGCTGATCCCGGCATTTGTTACCAGTGAGCTGAAAACCGCGTTCCAGATTGGTTTTATGCTGTTCCTGCCGTTTTTGATCATCGACTTGGTGGTTGCCAGTGTGTTGATGGCGATGGGGATGATGATGCTATCACCGATGATTGTTTCTCTGCCATTTAAACTGATGTTGTTTGTGCTGGTGGATGGCTGGAATCTGGTATTGGGTACGTTGGCGGGCAGTTTCGGTTTATAGGGTGCAGCTTTTATAGAAACGCCCTCAAAACAAGGCCCTCCTCGACATATCTTCAGCGAAAAAGGAACCGTAGGTGTCTCCCGAATCCTTTGTAGAAATCTTTCAGCATGCGCTCTATAAGGTGTTGGTGATGGTCTCGGTCATCATGGTGCCGGGGCTGTTGATCGGCCTGGTGGTCGCGGTCTTTCAGGCGGCCACCTCTATTAACGAGCAGACCCTGAGCTTCCTACCGCGTCTGGTGGTGACTCTTTTGGCGCTGATTTTCCTCGGCCACTGGATGACCGGTCAGTTGATGGATTTCTTTTACACCATGATTGACGATATTCCTCGGGTGATCCGCTGATGGATTGGTTGTCGGGCAATATTTTGCAGTTTTGGGCCAGCTTTTTGTGGCCGTTTGCCCGTATCAGCAGCATGCTGATGACCATGACCGCCATCGGCGCGGCATTTGTGCCGGCGCGGGTGCGTTTACTGTTGGCCGTGGCGGTGACGCTGGCGGCACTGCCTTCTATTCCGGCGATGCCGCAGGGGATCGATCTGTTTAGCTTGCACAGTGCGCTGATCACCGCGCAACAGATCCTGATCGGGATAGCGATTGGCATGATCTCGCAATTTCTGACTCAGGTGTTCATCATGCTGGGACAGATAGTGAGTATGCAGTCTAGCCTGGGTTTTGCGTCGATGGTCGACCCGGCCAGTGGTCAGAACACGCCGCTGCTGGGGCAGATTTACATGATGCTGACGTTGCTGGTCTTTTTGTCGCTAGATGGTCACTTGATCATGATAGAGCTGCTGGTACACAGCTTTACCACCTTACCGGTGGGCGAAACCGGTATTACCGCCGGCGGTTATCATCTGTTAAGCCAATGGTTTGGTATTTTGTTTTTGGGATCGGTGAGTATGTCGCTGTCGGCGATCATTTCGCTCCTCACCGTCAACATCGCGATGGGGATCATGAACCGCGCGGCGCCGCAGCTGAATGTTTATAGCCTCGGTTTTGGCCTGATTTTGCTGTGTGGTCTGTTCTCCTTCTGGTATCTGCTCTCGGCCTTCCCACGGCATTATGATATTTACTGGCGCGTCGCGCTGGACGACATGTGTACCTTGCTGCACATGACCTGCGGGGATGGTTTGTAATGCACGCCTTGTTGCCGCCGCTGCATGCGGCCGCCGACCGTAAAGGAGGTGCCTGATGGCGGAATCCGACGGCCAAGAACGCACGGAACAGGCGTCATCCAAGCGTTTAGAAGACGCCCGCCAAAAAGGCCAAGTCGCCCGATCGCGCGAGTTTGCTACAGTTATCGTCTTAGTGATGGGCTCGGTGGCGCTATTGTGGTTTGGGCATCGGCTGGCGATGGCGTTGGCGCGCCTGATGCACCGGCTGTTCAGCTTTACCCGCGATGAAGTGTTCGATGCCGATGCACTGCTGACCATTGCCAGTAAAGCGCTGCTTAATATCTTGCCGTCGCTGGCGATGATTTTACTGTTGCTGTTTGTCGCCTCGATGTTGGGTGCGTCGCTGATTGGTGGCTTTAACTTCTCGGTTGAAGCCATGCAGCCCAAGTTCAATAAGCTTAACCCGATGTCTGGCCTAAAGCGGATGTTTGGCCTGCAAAGCTGGGTCGAGCTGGGTAAATCTATCTTGAAAATCCTACTGATCGGCGTCGTGACGTGGCGGCTATTGCTCAATACCCGTAACGATTTGGCACAGCTCAGTTTGGAAGCGTTTCCGCGTAATATTTTCCATGCGGTGGATTCCCTGTTGTGGTTTGTGCTGCTGCTCAGCTGCACCTTAATCTTAGTGGCGGCGATTGATGTGCCTTATCAGCTGTGGAATCACAGTAAAAAACTGATGATGACCAAGCAGGAAGTGAAGGAAGAGTACAAAAACAGCGAAGGTAACCCGCACATCAAAGGGCGTATTCGCCAGTTGCAACGTGAGATGGCGAATCGGCGCATGATGGGCGAAGTGCCGTCGGCCGATGTGATCATCACCAACCCAGAGCACTTCTCGGTGGCGCTGCGTTACCAACGTGATGTGGATAAAGCGCCGGTGGTGGTAGCCAAAGGGGTGGATTTTACCGCCTTGAAAATTCGGGAAATTGCCAATGCCCACGAGATCCCGATTGTGCCTGCACCGCCGCTAGCGCGGGCATTGTACCACAGTGCTGAGCTGGAGCAGCCCATTCCCGATGGCCTGTTTATCGCCGTCGCGCAGGTTTTGGCCTACGTGTTCCAGCTACAGCAATACCGCAAAGGCAAGACTTTCCGCCGGCCGATCCCACTGCCGGAGGAGCTACCTATTCCGGACGATCTGCGCCGTTAATCTTGGCACTCATATTGCTTTAAACCAAGATATTGACGGTGTTCAGCCAATTTATCGTCGCTTCAATGAGATAGCGCACCGTTTTGTGTGATTTTTAGGCACAGTACCGCCTGTTCGGGTTGGTGGCTGATACCGAAAATTGAAGCGACAGCGGCTGAACAAAATTTAGTGCACGATCAGGTCTGCTGTTCATGAATCTCCAAGCGGTATTGGGCAAACTGCCATCGGATAAAACACAACTGCTGCGCGGACTCGGTACTCCGTTTCTGGTGCTGGCAGCGCTGGCTATGGTGGTACTGCCGATGCCGGCGATGCTGCTGGATATCGCGTTTACCTTTAATATCGCGTTGGCACTGGTGGTGCTGATGGTATCGGT
>JBOFCH010000083.1:0-4024 GCA_051645985.1 Plesiomonas sp.
CGGATCAGCAAGGCCATTGAGAAAACCCGTGAGTTTTTTGAAATGATGCGTGTGAAAACCCATCTGGCCGATTACGGTATCAATGCCAAAGATGCGGCAGAAAAAGTGGTCACCTCGCTCAAACGCCACCACATGACCACCCTAGGCGAACATAAAGACATTACGCCAGAAGTGGTCGCCCGAATTTTGTTGATGGCTTAATACCGATCATCACTCATCCAAGCGTAACACCGGATGACGGGCATACATACACAGGGCGCTGATGGCAAGCTGTCAGCGTCCTGCTTTTTACGCACTTACGCACTCAATACCATTCCACCAATCCCAGCTCAGTATGCTTAGCTTCAGACACTTCATTGGGATAAATTCATTGATTTAACAAAACCCGCGAACCGTCAAGCCGTATATTGTGTATAACCCTTTTTATATGACACCTTGTGTATAGCCCTTTTCCCTTGTAACAGGCCACAGCTCTGACCACTTAACTGGCTAGACCATTTGACCAAAAAATTTAGCTACACTGCTACCATGTTATTTATCAGAAGATCTGATGTCATGTTCCTTCAGCCGTATTATCAATCAGCCGCAGACAGCTTTCACTTCAGCCGCGAACAGGCCAGCCACTTTGCCAAAAAAATCGCCGGTGATTTCAATCCGATTCACGATCCAGAGGCTAAACGCTTCTGTGTACCGGGAGACCTGCTGTTTGCCCTGATCATGAGCAAAATCGGCCTCAGTCAGCACATGCATTTTGATTTTGCCGGCATGGTTTCCGATGGCGTGCCGCTTAACCTGCGCACGCAGGATCAGCAACGGTGGTGTGTCACCGATGACACCGGTAAAAATTACCTGAATATCACCACCTCCGGTGATACCACATTTGATGCGCACATCACCGAACAAGTGATCCGCAGCTACGTGGCGTTTTCCGGTATGAATTTCCCGCATATCATGGTGCCATTGATGGAGCAAACTCAGCACATGATCCATCCGACTCGTCCTCTGGTTATTTATGAAAGCATGTCACTGGAGATGACCTCTTTGGATCTGTCTCGGCCGAATGTACATCTGAGTAATGCCAGCATGGATATCGAAGGGAAGCGCGGGAATGTCACCTTGGAGTTTGTCTTTACAGAAAATGGCAAAGAAGTCGGTGTCGGTCGCAAGCGTATGGTGGCCAGTGGCCTGATCCCATATCAGCAAGATGCCGTCAACGATTTGGTCAGCCGGTTCGAGCAGCGCAAGCACACCTTTTTAAATCAGGCGCTGGTAGCTTAATCCCCTTCGGGATCGGATAACTTAACGGGCACGGGATATCACTCTATAGGCTATATATCCTATAGATAGCCTATAGCCCGTTAAGAGCCAATTTCCGTCAGCGCAATCTCAGACCGTGCAATGGCGCAGACAGTTTAGCCGCAACCGCGCGCAAATCCTTGCTCTAGACGCGCACGTAAATCCCCGTCCAAAGCCAGCACCTTTTGTGTTTTCATATCCACACAGACAAACGTAATGGCCGCATCAGCAATCAGATCGCCGCTCTCCACACACACAATTCGTTGTTGTAGCACCCCACTGCGCTCACCCAGCCGATCGAGATTACAATCAACGCTCAGATGTTGATTCAATAATGCCGGTTTACGGTAGTTAATATTGATATTCGCCACCACAAAGCCCACGCCACGTTGCATGTACCACGCCAAATCACCACTGGTCTCCAACCAGTGCCAACGCGCCTCCTCCAGAAACTCCAGATAACGAGCATTATTCACATGTTGATATGCATCCAGATGGTATCCCCGCACCCGAATGCTAACCGGCAGTATCTCCTTACTTCCATCACTCATCGCTTACTCCTTGCTGGATCTGTCCTCGATCCTGTCGGGGAAATGACGGCGCAGCCGCTTGTCCCATGTTTTTCACTTACCGGCTATATACTTCTACTTCACTATTTTCACTATGCATGCCATGTAATTTTAAATAATACCGCTCAGCGCTTAACTACATCAAACATCACCTGATAGTGCTCCGAGCCAGCAGTGACATCCACCAACCACACCATCTTATCGCTGGTACAAGAGCCAACCTGAAAGGCCGCCACCCACTCATTTCCCTGACGCGTAAATACCAGCGGGATCACCCCCATGTACATATCCCGTCCTTCAACAGTACCCTGCGGCATCACTGACGCAGGCAATCCAGATACCCGCAACTGCAATTCACGTTCTGCGGCCGGTGGCAAAGGCGAAAGTTGCAGCGTCACTGGCGAGCCAGCCTTGCTCTCCAACAAACAGGACTGCTGGTTCAAACTGCACAATGAACTGACATTACCCGTCATCTCTGATTGCTGCGCGCGTGTTTCATAGAAGGACCAAGTACGCCATGCCACTAAAGCCAAAAAAATGATTAACACTACAATCAGCTGTATTAACCGCGCACGGGTTAGTTTTTCTGCCGCCACACTTGCTCCTTTAATGCCATAAAATTAACTGAATGTTGGGTGTATTCTACTGATTTATCGTGGTTTTATTATTGTTTGTTTTAACTATTATCGTCGTCGCCATCAGCGATTAACGCTGAACGTAGATCTGAACTTGGCTCTAAACTTAACGCTTAACTGAGTTCTGTGCTGAATACTGTACCCAGAGCTTAACGTCAGCATCAGCACTATACATCAGCACTATAAATGTCTTAGCGCTCCTCGCTCCGTTACAACACCCGCAAATTTGTTATCCCACCGTAACAAATGTGTGCTTTTTTTGCTGCACTTCATTGATGACTCAAGTAGAATCGGAAACGGAAAATGCCGCGTTTACAGTAAGTAGCAAAAAAACCGGACAGAGCCTCTCTTCCGGACGCGGTAAAACAGAGATGTTCCTGCACAGGGATACATTAGTGTAGTTGATAGTGACAACAGCGGAAGCACGTCATCATGACCCAACAGATGAATACGCTTGAGCAAACTTACAACTATACAGTCGTGCGCCAATTCGCCATCATGACTCTGGTCTGGGGCATTGTAGGCATGTCTGTAGGTGTTCTGATTGCTGCACAACTTATTTGGCCTCAGCTTAACTTTGAAACACCGTGGCTGACTTACAGCCACTTACGTCCATTACATACCAACGCGGTCATTTTTGCGTTCGGTACCTCAGCCCTGATGGCGACCTCCTTTTATGTCGTCCAGCGTACCTCCCAGACGGCACTGTTTGCGCCCAAACTGGCGCAATTTGTATTCTGGGGATGGCAGTTGGTGATCCTGTGCGCGGCTATCTCGCTGCCGATGGGATTTACCACCTCCAAAGAGTACGCGGAGCTAGAATGGCCGATTGATATCCTGATCGCCATCGTGTGGGTGGCCTATGCCATCTGCTTTTTTGGCACCATTGCCAAGCGTAAAGTCTCCCATATTTATGTGGCTAACTGGTTCTTCGGTGCCTTCATCATCACCGTTGCCGTATTGCACATTGTTAACAGCATGGCAGTCCCCCTGACCCTGACCAAATCCTATTCCCTGTACTCCGGTGCAGTGGATGCGATGGTGCAGTGGTGGTATGGGCATAACGCCGTTGGCTTCCTGCTGACCGCCGGTTTCCTCGGCATGATGTACTACTTCGTCCCGAAACAAGCCGGACGGCCGGTTTACTCGTACCGCCTGTCCATCGTGCACTTCTGGGCCTTGATCTCCTTGTATATCTGGGCCGGCCCGCACCATTTGCACTACACCGCATTACCTGACTGGACGCAAACCCTCGGCATGGTGATGTCCGTGATCTTGTTCGTGCCCTCTTGGGGCGGCATGATCAACGGGATCATGACCTTGTCTGGTGCTTGGCATAAGCTACGCGATGATCCGATCCTGCGCTTTTTGATCGTCTCACTCTCCTTCTATGGTATGTCGACCTTTGAAGGCCCGATGATGGCGATAAAAACCGTCAACGCCTTGTCTCACTACACGGATTGGACCATCGGGCATGTACACTCCGGCGCGCTGGGTTGGGTAGCACTAGTTACTATCGGCTCG
>JBOFCH010000084.1:0-2562 GCA_051645985.1 Plesiomonas sp.
TCGTGTTAGAGAGTTTGGAACAGTTCCAGCAAGTCTACCGCAACGGCCGCAAATGGAACCGCTGCGTAGAAGCCATCAATAACATCGGCAATATCCAAGACGGCGTGATGCACTCCATCGGTGACTCACTGGTGTACATGGTGCAAGACGGTGTAATCCCAGCGCAGCGCTTTGAGGGCAATCGCCGCTACGTCGATGTGCACTACTACTTAGCCGGTCGTGAACAAGTGGAGTTTGCGCTCAAAGCTAACCTGACCGTGCTGGAAGCCTACAGCGACGAGACTGATCGCGAATTTCTGCACGGTCAAGGCGAAACCCGCGAGCTGCGCGAAGGGCAAGTCGTCATCTATGACAACCGCTGCGCTTATCGCTGCGTAAGCGGCGAACAGGTACGCAAAGTGGTGCTGAAAGTCACCATTGAAGACGGTTACTTCCTGAATAAGTAACAACCCGATGCTTTGTCACTGCTAATACCGAAACAAAAAAGCCGAAAGGTGCAGGTCTGTCCCTACCCCCTGCCATCTGCCCTTTCGGCCCACAATAAAACACAATCCTGGAGATGGATGATGTCTGATACCAAACGGAATACGATAGGTAAATTCGGGTTGCTGTCGCTCACCTTTGCAGCAGTTTTCAGCTTTAACAATGTCATCAACAACAACATCGAAATCGGTCTGGCTTCTGCGCCGATGTTCTTTTTAGCCACCCTTGTTTACTTCATTCCGTTTTGCTTGATCATCGCGGAGTTTGTCTCTTTGAATAAAAACTCCGAAGCCGGAGTGTATGCGTGGGTGAAAAGTTCGCTCGGCGGGCGCTGGGCCTTTATTTCGGCCTACACCTACTGGTTTGTGAACCTGTTCTTCTTTACCTCACTGCTACCTCGGGTTATCGCCTACGCCTCGTATGCGTTTTTGGGCTACGAGTACATTCTCACCCCGTTGGCCACTACCGGCCTGAGCATGATCCTGTTCGCCTTTGCCACCTATGTATCCACCAATGGCGCTAAAATGCTTGGCCCGATCACCTCGGTGACCTCCTCCCTGATGCTGCTGTTGACCCTGTCTTACATTCTGCTGGCGGGCGCAGCCTTAATCGGTGGCGTACAACCGGCGGATCCTATCACTGTCGATGCAATGATCCCGGATTTTAGCTGGGCGTTCTTAGGGATCACCACTTGGATCTTCATGGCGGCGGGTGGCGCAGAATCGGTGGCAGTGTACGTGAATGACGTCAAAGGCGGCTCCAAATCCTTCGTGAAAGTGATCATCATTGCCGGGATCTTCATCGGCGCACTGTACTCCGTCGCTTCCCTGTTGATTAACGTGTTTGTCCCGAGCGATACCCTGAAATACACCGGCGGCTCGGTGCAAGTGTTCGAAGGTCTGGCTTCTTACTTTGGTCTGCCTGCGGTATTGATGAACCGTTTTGTCGGTCTGGTGTCCTTCACCGCCATGTTCGGCTCGCTGCTGATGTGGACGGCGACCCCAGTGAAAATCTTCTTCTCGGAAATCCCTGAAGGCATTTTTGGTAAGAAAACCGTTGAGCTGAACGAAAACGGCGTACCGGCACGCGCCGCGTGGATCCAGTACCTGATTGTGCTGCCACTGATGCTGATCCCAACCCTAGGCTCTAACACCGCGCAAGACCTGATGAACACGGTGATCAACATGACCGCGGCGGCGTCTATGCTGCCACCACTATTCATCATGCTGGCGTACCTGAATCTGCGTCTGAAACTGGATCACCTGCCACGTGATTTCACCATGGGTTCACGCACCACAGGGATCGCCGTGGTATCGGTGCTGATGGCTATTTTTACCGTCGGCTTCTTGGCCTCGACCTTCCCGACCGGTGCCGACATCATGACCATCGTCTTTTATAACGTGGGCGGAATTGTGATTTTCTTAGGCTTTGCGTGGTGGAAATATAACAAATACGAAGCCTCATTAAGCGACGAAGCGCGCGCAAAAGAGTCCCAACCGGCCGCACAGGTTTCGGCTCCGGCCTCCTGATCATCGATCCCCCTTATCGATAACAGCGATGACTTCATACTAAGCATGACTTAGCACCAAAATCAGGGGGAGATAAGCGCTCGAACACAAAAAAAGACCGCCGGTAAAGTGAACGGCGGTCTTTTTCTGCGGCAACCTCCCGCATGTCCGTTAACACCATCGCGTTACGAAACAGAATGCGGCGCTTTCTCTATTTCATCCTCGGGCTGACCACGCAACACCGCCAGCCCCAATGCTGCAAAGACAATTGCCAGCAGCGGGTTAATCAGGTTTAAGAAAGTATAAGGCGCATAATCCAATGCCGACACACCGAGTACCCCGCCCATAAATGCCCCAGCGGTAGTCCACGGGATCAGTGGCCCAGTTAACGTCGCCCCTTCCTCTAGGGTTCGGCTGAGCATCGCCGGGCGCAAACCTCGCTGGGCGAATTCCTGTCGAAACAGATTTCCGTTCACGATGATAGACAAATACACTTCCCCCATCAGGCCGTTAGTGACAAAACAAGCCCCGATCACCAACGCCACCAGAGAGCCTAACCGTTTGACCTGCC
>JBOFCH010000085.1:0-7717 GCA_051645985.1 Plesiomonas sp.
TTATGTCTTCGCATATCATTCGCATTAATTCATTCGAGTGATATGCGGTTAATTTGCGTAATCAGCGTTGCAAAATCAGTGTGCATCGACCCAGATAAACTTGATCAAGAACAGCAGAGCCACCGCCACGACACACGGATTCAGTTCACGCCAGCGACCCGTACCCACTTTCAGCACGCAGTAAGAGATAAAGCCGGTCGCAATACCTTCAGTGATGGAGAAGCTGAACGGCATCATGATAGTAGTCACGAATGTTGGCGCCGCTTCGGTTAGATCGCTCCACTTCACCTTGGCCAGATCGGCGGTCATCAGTACGCCCACATAAATCAGCGCGCCGGAAGCGGCATAGGCCGGCACCATGGCAGCCAGTGGCGAGAAGAAAATCGCCATTAAGAACAGCAAACCGGTCACGATAGCGGTTAGACCAGTACGGCCACCGACCGAAACCCCAGAGGAGCTTTCAATGAACGCGGTGACAGACGAGGTGCCCATGAACGCACCGCTGACGGAGCTGATACTGTCGACATACAGCGCTTGCTGCATGCGTGGAAAACGGCCTTTCTCATCGGTCAAACCGGCCTTGTTGGTTACCCCAATCAGCGTACCGGAGGAGTCAAACAGGTTAACCAGCATGAAAGAGAAAATGATCCCAGCCAGACCAATATCCAGTGATTTTGCCAGCTCTAACTGACCAAAGACCGGCGTAATACTTGGCGGCAGGGCCACTAGACCTTGGAATTTGACGTCACCGAACAAAATGCCCAGTGTGGTGGTAACCACCATGGAGATCAGCACTGCCGAGTACACGCCTCGGGCGGCTAAGATCACGATCAGGAAGAAGCCCAGCGCACCCAATACGCACGGAATTGAGGTCAGGTTGCCCACAGTAACCATAGTGGCCGGACTGGCTACCACGATCCCCGCATTGTGCAGACCGAGCAGGGCAATCAGCAAACCGATCCCGCTGGTGATCCCAATGCGCAGACTGGCCGGGATATTGGCAATCAACCAGTAACGTACTCGGAAAATCGTCAGGAATAACAGACCGACGGCACCCCAGAAAATAGTCCCCATACCGATCTGCCATGAGTAGCCCATACCGACTACGACCACATAGGCAAAAAAGGCATTCAGACCCATGGCAGGTGCTAATGCGATTGGCAAGTTGGCGACAACGCCCATCAGGATACTACCCAGTGCAGCAATCAGGCAGGTAGTAACGAAAACGGCTTGTGTATCCATTCCTGCACTGGACAGGATTTGCGGGTTTACAAAAATGATGTAAACCATGGTCAGGAAGGTGGTTATCCCTGCGACCAGTTCCCGCTGTGGATTGGTACCGTGTGCTTTGAGCTGAAAAAACTTTTCCAGCAAGCCATCTTTTCTTGCAGTATCTACGTGAGTATTCATTGCTCAGTCTTAATTTAAATAAGAGAAAAGTATGCGCTCTGTTCTCCGAAAAGCGGTGTGGCCATCGTCGAGGGGGGAGTGGAAGACAGTGAGAGGCATCACACTGTGCGTATTTTTACATAAAAATGTGATGTGACATAGTTTGATACTCGATCTTTTGTTTTCATCCGCACGGAGTAATCAATTCTATGTCGACATCATGCAAGCCGAGCATGGCGGTGTGAGCCGTCAAACAGTTTGATGTCGGCCACGGGGTACGTGCTGACTGGCGGGGGAAGTGAGTGTGCGGCAGTGTTCAAAACCAGATGATCAAGGTGTACATCCGTTGCTACTGCATCCACAATGACGAAGAGATGTTTTACTTACAACAGGAACCAAGATGTCAGAGCAGTGGATCACCATTGATGCGATAGCCCGCCAGCGTAAGTCAGATGTACTGATGATTACGTTTTTCCGTCCGGAAGAGTCTGAACTCGATGAGTTTGATTACGCCACTTGCGCGGTTCGCAATAAAGCCTTGGCTTGGTTTGATCAGCAGGGTATCGGGTACCGTGAATGTTTTGATTTATGGCCAGATAATGATGCGGATGTTCCTTATTTGGGGGAACTGTTTATTGATGTGCCGGTGGATGAAAATAATCCACGCTATCTGGATGTGGTGCATAAGTTTGAGCACGAAGATGGCAGCAGCCGTTATCCGGGGGTCAGTTTGTTTATTATTCCGTTGAGTTTGGCACAAGAGTACTGCCACCGGGATAAAGCGTAAGCGCTCACTCTAAGCCTCGCTATCACCTAAGCCTCGCTATCAACCCCCACCATAAAAAAAGCATGCCGTGAGGCATGCTTTTTTGTTGCGTACACTTTAACTGCGTACGGACAGTACAGGGACGTAATTACAGTACGTGTACCGACGCCGTGTTAGTGGTGCCGCTTGGTACCAGCGCGCCGGAAACCATAACAACCACATCACCTTTCTCACCTAGACCAGAAGCCATGGCCGCTTCTTTACCCAGACGGTAAAAGTCATCGGTAGAGGCAATAACGGGAACGACCATTGGCGTGATACCTTTGCTCAGGATCAGCTGTTGGGCAGTTTTCTCGTTAGTGGTCAGCGCCAGAATGTTAGCCTGTGGGAAGTACTTACGTACAGACTTCGCAGACTTACCACCTTCGGTAGCCACCACAATCAGTGGGGCTTGCAGTTTTTCAGCCGTTTCTACCGCGCCTTTACATACCGCTTCGGTGATGCGCAGTTTGGCGCTGTCGTTGGACGCTGACAGGTTGCTTGGCATGACACGGTCAGTACGCTCACAGATAGTCGCCATGATAGTGACCGCTTCCAGAGGGTATTTACCCTTGGCGCTCTCACCAGACAGCATAACCGCATCGGTACCGTCCAGGATGGCGTTAGCAACGTCACCGGCTTCTGCGCGGGTCGGACGTGGGTTCTTGATCATAGAATCCAGCATCTGAGTCGCGGTGATAACCACTTTACGGGCGCGGTTACATTTTTGGATCATCATCTTCTGCGCGAAGATCACTTCTTCAACAGGGATCTCGACACCCAAGTCGCCACGGGCAACCATGATGCCGTCAGAGGCTTCCAGAATCTCATCGAAGTTGTCCAGACCTTCTTGGTTTTCGATTTTGGAGATGATTTGGATCTTCTCGCCACCGTGTGCTTTCAGGTGCTCACGGATAGCCAGAACATCATCACGCTTACGGATGAAGGAAGCTGCAACGAAGTCTACGCCTTGCTCACAACCAAAGATCAGGTCGCGCTTGTCTTTTTCAGCCAGTGCTGGCAGCTGGATAGAAACGCCTGGCAGGTTAACGCCTTTGTTTTCACCCAGATCGCCGTTGTTCAGTACGGTACAGATCACTTCTTTGTCAGTCACGGCAGACACTTTCATGCCGATCAGACCGTCATCAACCAGAACGGTATCACCTTCTTTCAGATCAGAGGCAAAGCCTTCGTAAGTAACGGCGACACGCTCGTTGTTACCGATAACGGATTTATCAGTGGTGAAGGTGAAGGTTTGGCCAGCAACCAGAGAGACGTCGTTGCCGCCTTCCAGTTTGATGGTACGAATTTCCGGGCCTTTGGTGTCCAGCAGGATAGCGGCACGCTTGCCGGTTTCTGCCATTACTGCACGCAGATTACGGATACGGTTACCATGCTCTTCATAGTCACCGTGAGAGAAGTTCAGGCGCATGACATTCATGCCTGCATCCAGCAGCTTACCCAGCATCTCTTTGGATTCGGTTTTCGGGCCGATGGTACAAACGATCTTAGTTTTTTTCATGATCAAATTATCTGCGACTAGTAATGAATGGGTTCGGGTTACCAATCTGCACTGTGCTCAAAAAATGCAGACGACTAACAGAACAGATTGATAACGCTATATCGCCATAAGAATGTGAACGCTTGTTGAACAAAGCCAAAAGCGATTCCTGACAGCGGGAAAAAAGAATAGCTAGAAAAAAAGGAGAACACAGATGATACGCGGTTTTTCGTGGAGCGGTCGTGCGGCGCACATGCACACGAGGAGCCTGAGTGTCGCGAGAAGTACCGGTTAATATCATCATAAAGGCGTAAATAACATACCTGAGTGTTCAACCTGTTGGGGTGGTGATCCGGTTGACGGAATCACATCATTTTGTGTGCTGACGTTGCATTAAATCAGTGTAGAGCGTAAGTGAAATAACGGTCACACTTTCGTCTGCGTTGACCATTATAGGCAGGAAAAGAGGATTTTCAAGCAATCTGAATCGATTCAGTTGTGGTGAGTGACAACGTGATTTTATTTTAACCGCGAAAAAAATGCAGTAAAGCAACTTATACGATTGCCTTCACAAACTCAGGTGTGATGAATCAATCGTAGATATTACAACGGTACAGAGCGTCAAAATACTTATCGATATCATCAACTCGGATCACATCCGGATCGCACAAGAGCGCCGGTGGAGAGACAACTTTTATCACGATATTTAACAGGTACAGCGCGCACCAGATCAGTAATGCGATATACAACACTTTCCTAGTCATATGCACTCCTAATCCGAAGGCGGTGTGCCGAACCGCTGCTTTCTCTATATGTAGAGTAATTCAATAGGGAACACAACCGGCAGTGTGGGGAGTTTCCTGAATAAAGCTAACAATTTGTCTGATAATGTGAGGTCAGCGGTGCCAGAGGTTGAGATATGGCTCTTTAGTGATAAAAAGAGCCGTTAACGTGCCAAGGGGATGCGCTGAGGGCGGGAAGGGCTTGGTCAATTGCTGGTGAGCGATTACAATCGCCCCCTTTCCTGAAGAGTGCGACCGGCTATGTTAGACGGTGTAATAGAGACTTTTCAGGGTTGGTTACTGACAGCTAAAACCCGCAGCCGCACAACGGTATCCGGCGGAATGAGACGAAGGAGTCTGAAAATGGCCATTAACTGGTTTCCGGGGCACATGCACAAGGCACGTAAAGAAATTGCCGAAGCCATGCCAAATGTCGATTTGATTATCGAAGTGCTCGACTCTCGCATTCCGTTCAGCAGTGAAAACCCGCTGGTTCCGGCGTTGCGTGGTGAGACGCCGTGCCTGAAAATTTTGAATAAATCAGACTTGGCTGATCCGGCGGTGACCCAGCTGTGGATGGCGCATCTGGAAAAAGAAAAAGGCATCAAGGCGATTGCACTGACACAGCAACAGCCGGATCAAATTCGTGGGCTGCTGGATGTGTGTGTACAGATGGTGCCGAACCGTACCACGCCGGATAAGCCTTTGCGCGCGATGATCTTAGGCATTCCGAACGTAGGCAAATCGACACTGATCAACACGTTGGCGGGCCGGACTATTGCAAAAACCGGCAATGAGGCGGGCGTCACCAAGATGCAGCAGCGGATCAAGTTGGATAACAACATCGTGCTGCATGATACCCCAGGGTTTTTGTGGCCGAAGCTGTCACCGGAAGCCTGTGGTTACCGTTTGGCTATCACGGGGGCGATTAAAGATACCGTTATCGATCACGAGGAAGTGGCGATGTTTGCGGCGGAATATTTCCTGCACGCTTATCCTGAGTATCTCAAGGCGCGTTTCCAACTGGATGAATTGCCAGAAAGTGATATCGAGTTGATGGATGCAATTGGTCGTCAGCGAGGTTGTTTACGCCGTGGCGGGATTGCCGATCTGAATAAAGTGGCTTCGCTGCTACTCAACGAGTTCCGTACCGCGACGATTGGCCGGATCAGTCTGGAAACGCCAGAGATGATCGTGCGTGAAAGCGAAGAAGAAGCTATTCGGGTGGCACAAAAAGCCGAACAGGAAGAGCTGAAAAAGAAGAAAAAGAAAAAACGGTAAAGAAAAAAAGTAAAGAAAAAACGTTAAGTCAGGCTCGTTTTAGCGAACATGATTTTGACAGTGATGAAAAGGAGCGCGGAGCGCTCCTTTTGTCTTTTGTATACTTTGCGCGATGTCTTTTATCTTACCCCTTCATTGATTTTGTGTTTTCCCATCATTTCTCCCTCATGATTTTGATCATTTTGTGAGCCAGTTTCATGTTGCAGTGAAAATTTATCTTGCTTCCCAGAAATAAAATAATGCCTTGCCTTGAGTTAACATTTAATAAACAAATTAAAGGTGCGCAATTGCGTATACCAAACGCGAATAAAATGAGGTGAGTGGTGCATGAGTACCGGATGTAAGCCTTGCTTATTCACCTGTCTTATTCACCTGTATTGTTTATTTGGGTCAGGAAGAATTATGTCTCAAGGAACCGTTTTAAAGATTGGAGCAGGATCGCTGCTGTCTCTGGTGACATTGCTGGCATTCCCACAGTTCGCTGCGGCACACGGTTATGTGGAATATCCGGCCGCCCGTCAGGAGTTTTGTGATAAAGATGGCGGCTACTGGGATTCACAAGATGGCTCCACCATTCCGAATCTGGCGTGTCGGCAGGCCTATCAGCAATCGAGCTGGTATCCGTTTGTGCAAAAACCGGAGTTTTCGCGGCTGGTGGCTAATTATCGGGATCTGGCCGCGGTAAAAGTGGCTATCCCGGATGGTACGTTGTGTGCCGGTGGTGACAGTAAGAAATCGGGCATTGATTTACCATCGGCCGCGTGGAAGAAAACGCTGGTAGACGTCACGCAAGGCGGCAAAATGACCGTGCGTTTTTTGGCCGCAACGCCGCATAATCCCAGCTTCTGGCAGTTTTTCCTTTCCAAACCCGGCTTTGATGCCGCGACACAAAAGTTGGCTTGGGCTGATCTGGAGCAGGTCGCCAGTTTTAATGATGTGGTAGTGACGACGATAGATGGCAAAAAGTACTATCAGATGGATATCCAATTACCGACCGATCGTGTCGGTGATGCGGTGCTGTATACCCGCTGGCAGCGAGTTGATCCGGCCGGGGAAGGGTTTTACAACTGTAGCGATATTACGTTCACGGGCGCGCAACCAGTAGCCACTTGGATAAACAAAGGCAATTTTGTTAAAGCCGGTCTGGATGCACGAGCAGGAGAGACGCTCTGGTTCCGAATTTTTGATGCAGCCGGTAAAGAAGTGATCTTTGAAAAATTACCCGTAACGGCGGCCAATGAGGCCGAGCCGGTATGGGCCAAGCAATTGGCCGATAAAGTGAATACGACTTATGCCGCACAAGCGCAGGTCGGGGTAGCGGACAGCCGTGGTGCGGTGGCTTATTCAACCACCGATCTGTATAGCAATCAGGTTTATACCAAAAACAAAGATTACACCTATCAGTTGGATGTTCGTGCCAGTAATAGCGCGCCAGTCGTCACTGCACCAGCGGCCCTGACCGTCAAGAGTGGTCAGAACCTGGTGTTTGATGTGCAGGCTACCGATGCCGAAGGCGATAAACTGACTTTTAGCAGCTCTGCGGGCAGTGTCGTGGTGGCGGGTAATAAGGCAACGGTGACCTATACCGCGCCAGTATCGACAACGGATGTGGCGGTTACGTTGAATGTAACGGTCAGCGATGGTGTGAACAGTGTGGTGACGCCGGTTGCGGTGACCGTACAAGGCAGTGGCGCGGTGACGCCAGTACAGCCAAAAGCATGGGATATAAACAGTACCTACCAAGCCAATGATCTGGTGACTTATAACGGTGTGCAGTACAAGGCACAGTGGTGGACTAAGGGAGAGACACCGGGCGTTAGCAGTGTGTGGCTGAAAGTGAACGTAAGTGGTGGCGGTAGTACTCAGAGTGCTGTGTGGTCTGCTGATATAGCCTATACCGCCGGACAAACGGTGACATATCAGGGGAGCAGCTATAAAGCCCGCTGGTGGACCAAAGGT
>JBOFCH010000086.1:0-6315 GCA_051645985.1 Plesiomonas sp.
AGCAGAACCTGCAAGGTGTGCGGGTGCACGCCAATAATTTGGCGAATGCCAACACGCAGGGGTTCCGCAAAGATTTTGAACAGGCTCGCGCCATGCAGGCGTATGGCGAAGGGCTGCCATCACGGGTGTTCAGCATGACTGAGCGTCCGGGTAGTGACTTTACCCACGGCGGCTTTATGAGCACCAACCGTGATCTGGACGTCGCGATTGCCGGTGACGGCTGGTTAGCCGTACAGGCCGCCAATGGCGGTGAAGCCTATACGCGCGCCGGTCATCTACAACTGGATGAAAATGGTCAATTGCGTAACGGTGCCAATCAACCGGTGCTGGGCGAAGACGGTAACCCGATCACGCTGCCACAGCCGCTGGCCAAGGTACAAGTTGGCTCCGACGGCACCATCTCGTATTTGCCGAAAGGCGCGCCACCGGACGCCATTGAACAGGGCGGCCGTATCAAGCTGGTGAATCCAGCGATCACCTCGCTGGTGAAGGGCGCTGATGGTCTGTTTCGCACCCAAGATGGCCTACCTCAGGCCGCCGATCCGAGCGTTACGCTGGTCAGCGGTAAGCTGGAAGCCAGTAACGTCAGCGCGGTCGGCGAAATGGTGCAAATGATTGATTTGCAGCGCCAGTTCGATATGCAAGTGAAGGCCATGAAAGCGGCCGAAGAGAATGATTCGGCTCAAAGTCAGTTATTAAAGATGAGTTGAGCCTGTTTTCAGTGCAGGTTTGAGTGCCTGCACTGATAAAGAAGGAGAATGCCATGGATCCCGCTCTGTGGGTCAGTAAGACCGGTCTGGATGCTCAGCAAACCAATATTCGCAATATCTCGAACAACATTTCCAACGCCAGCACCGTGGGCTTTAAAAAAGGCCGGGTGGTATTCGAGGATTTGCTGTACCAGAAAATCAACCAACCGGGCGCAACGTCAGCGCAAGATGACACCATGCCATCTGGTTTGATGCTGGGTAGTGGTACCAAAGTGGTGGCCACGCAGAAAAACTTCCAGCAAGGCGGCGTGCAGGTGACCAGCAATACCTTCGATATGATGATCGACGGTGATGGCTTCTTCCAGATCCGCATGCCCGATGGCTCGACCGCCTACACCCGTAACGGCCAGTTCCAGCGCGATGACGAAGGCAATTTGGTGACCGCCGGTGCCGGTTATCCGGTGGAGCCAAACATCTCGGTACCGAACGATGCGACCTCGGTGACCGTGAGTGCTGATGGTCAGGTTTCTGCGCGTCTGCAAGGGCAAGCCGAAGAGCAGCAAGTGGGCCAGATCACCTTGGTCAGCTTTGTGAACCCGCAAGGTCTGGAGCCAATTGGCGAAAACCTGTATTTGCAAACCGGTGCTAGCGGTGAAGCGCAAGAAGGTACGCCGGGCTTAGATGGGCTGGGTAAAATCAAACAGGGCGCGCTGGAGTCTTCCAACGTGAACGTAACCGAAGAGCTGATCAACTTGATCGAAGCACAGCGGGTGTTCGAAATGAACTCCAAAGTGATCTCCTCGGTAGATGAAATGCTGGGCTATGTGTCACAGCGCTTGTAATGCGGGTAAGAACTAACGTCATGCGATTGGGTTGGTTAGGGATAGTGATCGGCTGCTTATGTTGGCAGCCGGTACAGGCGGCGCGCATCAAAGATGTCGCCGTGGTAGAAGGGGTGCGTAGCAACCAATTGGTCGGTTACGGTCTGGTGGTGGGGTTAACCGGCACCGGAGAGAAAAGCCCGTTTACCGAGCAAAGCTTCAAGGCGATGCTGCAAAACTTCGGGATCCAGATCCCGGCCAACGTCAAGCCGAAGATCAATAACGTGGCGGCGGTAGCGGTAACTGCCGAATTGCCACCGTTTACCAAGCAAGGGCAGACCGTGGATGTCACGGTTTCGTCGCTGGGTGAAGCCAAAAGCCTGCGCGGCGGTATGCTGCTACAAACCATGCTGAAAGGTTTGGACGGTCAGGTGTATGCGGTGGCGCAGGGCAGTTTAGTGGTCGGCGGTTTTAGCGCCGAAGGCAATGACGGCTCTAAGGTACAAGCCAATACCCCAACCGTGGGCCGAATTCCAAACGGCGCGACCGTGGAGCAGGAAGTGCCGACCCCGTTTGATCGCGGCGATTTCATCACTTACAACCTGCACAGCGCAGACTTTACCAGCGCGCGCCGTATGGCGGAAGCGATCAATGACACCTTAGGTGGCCGAATTGCCCAAGCGGTGGATGGTACCTCGATTCGGGTGCGCGCGCCGCGCGATGCGACCGAGCGGGTGAATTTCCTGTCGACGGTGGAAAATATCGATTTTGATCCGGCGGAAGAGGCGGCCAAGATTGTGGTTAACTCCCGTACTGGCACCATCGTGGTGGGGCAAAACGTGCGCCTGCGTCCAGCGGCCATTACCCATGGCGGCCTGACGGTGACCATCAACGAAAACCTCAACGTCAGTCAGCCGAATCCGTTGTCGCAAGGGCAAACGGTAGTGACGCCGCAGTCGAATGTCCAAGTCGATCAGAATAAATCCAAAATGGTGAAGTTTGATCCGGGCGTAACGCTCGACGATCTGGTGCGGGCGGTGAACGATATCGGCGCTGGCCCTTCTGATGTGATGGCGATCCTCGAAGCCTTGAAACAGGCCGGGGCGATTCAAGGTGAGTTGGTGGTGATCTGATGGACAGCGGATTTGTTGATGCCAGTACCTATCATGACTTAAGCAGCCTCAGCCGCATGCGTGAGGCGGCGCTGAATAATGATAAGGATGCGCTACGCGCCGCCGCCAACCAGTTTGAAGCCACTTTTATGCGTCAGATGCTCAAAAGCATGCGTGATGCTAACTCGGCCTTCAAATCCGAAGATTCGCCGTTTAACTCGCCATCGGCTGATTTTTATCAGCAGATGTATGACGAAGAGCTAGCGGCTGAGTTGTCACGTAAAGGCTCATTGGGGCTGGCGGATCTGCTGGTTACCCAGCTGGGCGGCAAAGATGCTAAGAGTGACGGTCACAGTGCCGCGCCAGTGGCACAGCCGGGCGGCGACCTGCTCTCCGAGCTGCGACTGCGCAAAAAACACGCGTCCGGGTTACATCAACCCAACCCAGTGACAAGTCCAGTCGGCAGCCATAAAACCAGTCCAGTCGCCGTGGATGACAATCTGCCTGACGCGCCAGAAGACGGTTTCTCCAGTGCGCAGGAGTTTGTGGCCACCTTGTTCCCGCATGCCCTAAAAGCAGCCAAAAAGCTCGGTACGACACCGGCGATTTTGATTGCACAGGCGGCGCTGGAAACCGGTTGGGGCAAAAGCATTATTCAAAACGCCGCTGGTAGCAGTAATAACCTGTTTAACATCAAAGCGGGCAAGAGCTGGGATGGCGACAAAGTCACGGTGCGCACGCTGGAGTATTTCGATGGCACTGCGGTCAATGTTACCTCGCCGTTTCGCGCTTACGACAGCTTCGCTGACAGTTTTGAAGATTATGTCCGCTTCTTGCAGGAAAACGGGCGTTATGCGCAGGCGCTCAAACAGGCCGCCAATCCCGAGAACTATATCTCGCACCTGCAAAAAGCCGGTTATGCCACTGATCCGCGCTATGCCAGTAAGGTCATCAATATTCTGCGCCGTGTCCAGTCGTTGCTGGAATAACGGTGCGGTACATTTTTAGCCAGACCATTCGCTATCTATCTTGTCGGAACCCCTGAATATGATGCAATTTCGCCGAATTTCTCCCCTGTTGGTATTGCTGTGCGGGATCGCGCTGGCGGGCTGTGCTAACCCTAACAAACCGATTGCCGATGATCCGAATTGGGCGCCGGTAGAACCACCTCCTGCGCCGAAACCGCCGGTGGAGCTGACGGGATCACTGTTTGTCAAACCGCAGGGCGGCGGGATGTACTCGGATATCAAGGCGCACCGCGTGGGTGATATCATCACCGTGCAGCTGATGGAAAACACCAAAGCCAAGAAAAATGCCAAGACCGATCTGAGTAAAGATAGCACCGCGAATCTGCCTAGCCCGACGATCGCCGGTCGTCCGGTGACCATCAACGGGGTGCCGGTCTCCTTTGGTTTGACCAACAGCAATGATTTTAACGGTGGTGCGGCCGCCGATCAGAGCAACAGCTTAAGCGGCTCGATTTCGGTGGAAGTGATCCAAGTGCTGTCCAACGGCAACTTGCGGGTGCGTGGTGAGAAGTGGATCACCTTGAATAATGGCGAAGAGTTTATTCGCCTAACCGGTACTATCCGCCCCGAAGATATTAGCCCAGATAACGTGATTGCCTCGGTGAAAGTCTCCAACGCGCGGATCCAGTATTCCGGTACAGGTGCATTCTCTGATACGCAGAAGCAGGGTTGGTTGTCGCGCTTCTTTAACAGTGAATGGTTCCCGTTCTGATTCGGGTAAAGTTTTTCCGTATACGGCAGATACATATCAGGTAGCTGCCGTCGTCTGAACTCGGTAAACGGAGGTTCAGGGCACATCAGATTGAGGAGAAGGCAATGAATGATCTACTGCAACTGGGCATGAGTGGCGTGTTGTCCAATCAGGCACAGCTTCGGGTAACCGGTAACAACATTAACAACGTCAATACCATCGGTTACAGCCGTCAGGTTGCGGTTCAGACCACCAACGGAACCCAATATCAAGGCAACTTGCAGTTCGGTACCGGTGTGAATATCACCGAAGTGCGCCGGGTGTACAGCACCTACGCCAACAACGAACTGAATATGGCGACCACCAAATTCTCCAATGCCACTCAGCGCACCACGGGTCTGACTGAGCTGGACAGTCTGTTGTCCAAAGTAGGGATTAAAATCCCTAATACCCTCAATAGCTGGTTTGATGCGGTCAATAAGCTGGGTGACGCACCCAATGATGTGGCTTTGCGCCAGCAGGTATTGGAGCAGGGGAAAAATCTGTCGGCTCAGTTCAATAACCTGCATAGTACCCTCGATAATAAAGTTAATGAACTCAACGATCAGCTGACCGGCAGCGCACAGCGAGTCAACGACATTGCCAAAGAGCTGGCCGATCTGAACCAGTCAATCGTCGAGCAGGGCGGTGGCTCCAATGAGATGGAAGACCGCCGCCAATCATTGCTTGATGAACTGGCTGAGTACACGCAAGTCTCTACCGTGGCGAAAGATGATGGCTCCATGAACGTGTTGATCGGCGGTGGTCACACATTGGTCTCCGGCAGTGAAAGCGCCAAAATCAAAATGATTGATGGCTCGCCCGATCCGCGTCAGAGCCAGATGGCGATCAGCTGGGGCAACAGCAGCAAGCCGCTCAATGGCCAGTCACTCGGCGGCAAGCTGGGGGCAATGTTTGAGATGCGCGATGTGCATATCCCGAAAGCGATGGATGAAATCGGTCTGATGGCGATCGGGGTAGCCGATGCGATTAACAAACAGCAGCAACAAGGCTTGGATCTGAACGGTGATATCGGTCAGAACATGTTCACCGATATCAACAGCAGTCAGGCTAAGCAGAGCCGCGCGATCAGCAATAACCCAGGTTTAGATTTGGGCGTCAATATTGATGATGTCAGCAAACTCAGTGCCGGCCCGTTCCAAGTCGAGTTTGACGGTAAAGATTATATTCTGCGTGATAAGAGCGGTAACGAGCTGGAAAAATTGACGCCGAAAGGCGCGCCAATGGATAGCTTAAGCTCGGACAAATACGGTTTTACGCTGGAGATTAACGGCGGCACCATCGCGCAAGGCGACAAGATTGAGATCCGTCCGACCCGTCAGGGCGCAGCCGATATCGGCATGAATATGACCGATCCGAAGCAGATCGCGGCACAAGGCATTACCAACAAAGGTGAAGCCAATAAAGGCAGCGGCAGTGTGAAGGTAGCGGTGACGGATAAAACTGACCCTAACTACCCACACGATGGTCGTAAGCTGAATATCGAATACTTTGATGATGGCGGCAAGCTTTCTTATCGGGTCACTGATGGTGCTACGCCACCTAACGAGCTGCAAGCGGGTGAGTTCAAAGCGGGCACGAAGGTGACGGTAGGGGGGATGGAGATCACCTTGGACGGTAAACCACAGGTGGGTGACTCGTTCAGTATCGATATGACGTCGGCGTCCGGCAGTAACAGCAACTTGCTGGCGATGCAAGATCTGCAAAATAGCAAAATCATGGGCAACGGCACCCAGACACTGTTTGATGTCTATGAAAAGCTCAATACCGATATCGGTGCGGCGCAATCGTCCGCGATGCGTGATTACAGCCATACCAAGCTGGAGTATCAGAGTGCGGCGACTCGCGTGAGCAGCGTCTCGGGGGTCGATCTGAATGAAGAGGCCGGAAACC
>JBOFCH010000087.1:0-4573 GCA_051645985.1 Plesiomonas sp.
TTGTGGACTTGCTGGCTGCGTGCTTTGCCGTGAAAAACCCAGTGTACGAAATGTTCGCAATTGTTGAACAGCAGGTGGTATTTGTCTTCACCTAGCCGACTTCGCGCCCGTTTAATGGCTTCCTGTCCCCGGAATTTCCCTTTGTTGTTTTGCACGCGAAAGCCAAATCCGGCATGAAAATCATCCACGCTGATCTCACATACACTGCCGCTAACGGCATTTCGGTGTAGGCCAGAGTAATGAATGACCGTGTTATTCCCAACATAAATGCCGTGGTGGGCATAACCGGGGCGGGGAGAGACTAAGTGATCGCCAGGACACAAAGCGTCGGGGTGTCGAGAGCGCTGCATTATCGAACCTCTTGATACTCTTAATGCTCTGGATAACAGAAGCATGTTGAAGGTCGTGGCCGTTTCTTCGAAGAAGAAACAATTCAAATGAGGAAACGTTTCGAAAAGGAAACGATTAGGGGGAGGAAAAAACTCATCCCGCTGCGGCCACAAGCCAGATCACGGGATGAGTATAGCCGGTTATCACTGGTTTCAGAAACGGGTGCTGACCGCGTCGGCCAGTTTTTCCAGCAGCTTTTCGGTATCCGCCCAGCTCAAGCACGGATCGGTAATCGACTGACCATAAACCAGCGGCTGGCCGTTGACCACTTTTTGCGCACCCTCGGTGAGGAAGCTTTCAGCCATGATCCCGGCGATGGCGCGAGAGCCAGCCTGGATTTGACCACACACGTCATCACACACATCCAGCTGGCGACGATGCAGTTTCTGGCAGTTACCATGACTGAAATCGACCACCAGATGTTCGGCCAGATCAAATTCGCGCAGACGATCGCACGCTTGCGCGACATGTTTGGCTTGGTAGTTCGGATCTTTACCGCCGCGCAGAATAATATGCCCGAATGGATTACCGGAGGTACGGTAAATGGTCATCTGGCCAGTTTTGTCCGGTGACAGGAACATGTGCGGCGCCCGCGAAGCGCGAATGGCATCAATCGCGATGCGCACATTACCGTCAGTACCATTTTTAAAGCCGACTGGGCACGAAAGTGCGGATGCCATCTCGCGGTGGATCTGACTTTCGGTGGTGCGAGCGCCGATCGCGCCCCAGCTGATCAGATCAGCGATATACTGTCCGGTCACCATATCCAAAAATTCGGTAGCAGTAGGCAGGCCCAGGGTATTGATATCCAACAGCAGCTTGCGCGCCATACGGATCCCTTCATTGACCTGATAACTGCCATCCAAAAACGGATCAGAAATCAGACCCTTCCAGCCCACCACAGTACGTGGCTTTTCAAAATAGGTGCGCATAACGATAAACAGGCGATCCTGATAACGTTCATGCAAGGCGTGCAGGCGGTTCGCATAATCCAGAGCGGCTTTCGGATCGTGGATAGAGCAGGGGCCAACAATCACCAGTAGACGCGGATCTTGCCCGCTTAAAATGTTTTCTATGCAGGTTCTAGCCCGCAGTACGGTTGCCGCCACCCGATCATCGAGCGGGTAATCGTCGGCCAGCTGAGCAGGCGTGACTAAGCTGTCAACGCGCTCAGTGCGTAACTCATCAGTTTTAATAGACATCTAAATTCTCTTGGTAACTTCATACAGACGCGCTGTGAAGAGACTCACAAACACACAATAACGGAATTTATCCGCGCTGCAAGCCGTCAGGCCAAGATAGATACGGATTCCCTGCACAATGGCAGGAATCTCCGGCGAATTGTCTAAAATTAAAACATTTGCCGGTTAAGACGCATGATGTCCATGATTTTGGTTGAGATTTCCTCTACAGAAAAGTTAGTTGTATCGATAAAAGGCAGGCGTTCTCGTTGGTACAGCAGTTCAACCTCCGTCAGCTCCAGTCGGCATTGGCGTAGTGAGGCATAACGGCTGTTATCGCGCCGTTCACTGCGAATAGCCATCAGGCGCTCCGGATGAATGGTCAGGCCGAACAGTTTGCTTCGATAGGGGCGCAGGCCGGCAGGTAGCGCAAGGTTGTCCATGTCATCGGCAATAAAGGGGTAGTTGGCGACTTTCAAACCGAATTGCATCGCCATATACAAGCTGGTGGGGGTTTTACCGCAGCGTGAAACGCCGAGCAAAATCACATCAGCCTGCTCCATATTGCGTAGCGAAATACCGTCATCATGGGCCAGTGCAAACTCCACGGCGGCAATACGCGAGTCATATTTCTCTTGATTACCGCGTGCCAAGCCGTGAGTGCGGTGCAGTGTCGGCGTAGGGGCGATTTGCAACTCATTTTGTATCGGTGTTACCAGCGTGGTCAGAATATCCTGACAGCAACCTTCGCTCTGTTCGATGATCGCTTTAATTTCTGGCATGACGATGGAATAAAACACCAAGGGTCGTGAGCCGCTGCTCTGGTAGCTGGAATTTATTTGCTGCCGGATCGCTTCGGCCTTCTGTGGCGTTTCAACAAACGGCACCGTAATTTGTTGCAGGGTTAACGGAAACTGTGAAAGAACGGCATGACCTAACACTTCGGCAGTGATCGCCGTTCCGTCTGAGATATAAAATACCGTGCGTTCCAGATGAGATGACATGCAGGAGGCTCCGTAACAGGGCTGCACTAGCACAATGCCGCCAGAATGTTATGTGGCGCATGTGCGACATGTACGATTGTGACAACTATTTGATGTTTATTCTCGATGGTTATTCGATGTTGAATCATGTCGATATTGAATCTTCTATATTGAATCAAGGGTCATACTGAGTCAGGCACCGGAAAATACCAATCTGAAACACCAGAAACGTAAACCAACGCACGAAAATTGATGCTCGGTATTGAGTTACTGAACTGCTACTGAACGTAAACCACCGCATAGACACAGGAGAGGCGAGCCGTGGAACCGTATGTACTCTGGTATCACCAGTTAGGCATGAATGATGTAAATCGTGTTGGCGGGAAAAATGCGTCGCTGGGTGAGATGATCGCCAACCTGTCAGGTTTGGGGGTGAGTGTGCCGGATGGTTTTGCTACCACCGCACGGGCATTTAATGAGTTTCTGGAACAAAGCGGGCTAAATCAGCGTATCCACCAATTGTTGGATGCTTTGGACGTGGATGACGTGCGCGCGCTGGCACAGGCCGGGGCACAGATTAGGCAATGGGTGGTGGAGACACCGTTTCAACCCGCGCTGACGCAGGCGATTGCCGAAGCCTATACGCAGCTTAGCGCCGATATGCATGCGGAAGGCTCATTTGCCGTTCGCTCTTCGGCTACCGCGGAAGATATGCCGGATGCGTCGTTCGCCGGTCAGCAAGAGACATTTTTGAATGTGCGCGGGCTGGATGCGGTGATGTTGGCGGTGAAGCATGTGTTTGCGTCTTTGTTTAATGATCGCGCAATTTCTTATCGTGTGCATCAGGGCTATGACCACAAAGGTGTGGCGTTGTCAGCCGGGATCCAGCGTATGGTGCGCTCGGATAAAGCGGCATCAGGGGTAATGTTTACCCTTGATACGGAGTCCGGTTTTGATCAGGTGGTGTTCATTACCTCCTCCTACGGATTGGGCGAGATGGTGGTGCAGGGCGCGGTGAATCCGGATGAGTTTTATGTCCACAAGCCGACCTTAGAAGCGGGGCGGCCGGCGGTGGTGCGTCGCACTTTGGGTTCTAAACGTGTGCAGATGGTGTACTCCGGCAATACCGCACACGGTAAGCAAGTTGAAGTGCGGGATGTCGAACCGGCACTGGCACAATCCTATTCATTGAGTGATGCCGAGGTAGAACAACTGGCGCGGCAAGCGCTGGTGATTGAGCGTCACTATGGCCGTCCGATGGATATTGAATGGGCCAAGGATGGGTTGGATGGTCGCTTGTATATCGTGCAGGCGCGTCCAGAGACGGTGCAGGCTAATCAGCAGGTGACTGAGCGTTTTCGTCTGGAACAACAAGGCGAAGTGTTGGCCGAAGGACGTGCCATCGGCCATAAAATCGGTGCGGGCACAGTACGCATTGTGGCTCGCATCGAAGAGATGGATAAAGTCCAACCGGGCGATGTGTTGGTGACTGACATGACCGATCCGGATTGGGAGCCGATCATGAAACGGGCGGCGGCGATTGTGACTAATCGTGGCGGGCGTACGTGTCATGCGGCGATCATTGCTCGTGAGCTGGGGATCCCTGCCGTGGTGGGCTGTGGGGATGCGACCCACACTCTGCATAGTGGCATGCCGGTGACCGTGTCCTGCGCTGAAGGCGATACCGGATTTATCTATCAGGGGATTTTACCGTACAGCGTGCAAAGCTCACAGATTGAAGCGATGCCACCACTCCCTCTGAAAGTGATGATGAATGTCGGTAATCCGGATCGAGCATTTGATTTTGCTCGCCTGCCGAATGAAGGCGTGGGGCTGGCGCGGTTGGAGTTTATTATCAACCGAATGATTGGCGTGCATCCGAAAGCCTTGCTCAATTTTGCCGAACAACCGGCCGAGTTACAGCACGTGATCCGCGGCATGATGGCGGGTTACGCCGATCCGGTGGAGTTTTATATCAGCAAACTCACCGAAGGGATCGCTACTTTAGCGGCGGCGTTC
>JBOFCH010000088.1:0-14350 GCA_051645985.1 Plesiomonas sp.
AGCGCTGCGATTGCCGCCACGGGCATTGCGCTCCGCAGGCTGGCCGTTACCGACCGAAGCCGGGGCACCACGTCGGTTGCTCTCACCCGGCTGTTCATCCAAGCGCATGGTCAGCGCAATGCGTCGGCGTTCGAGGTCGACCTCCAGCACTTTGACCTTCACGATATCGCCGGCTTTGACTACGGTGTGCGGGTCTTCCACAAACTTGTTCGACAGCGATGAGATGTGAACCAGACCGTCTTGGTGCACCCCGATATCGACAAACGCCCCGAAGTTGGTGACATTGGTGACGGTGCCCTCCAGTACTAAACCGGCGGACAAGTCTTCCAGCGTTTCAATGCCCTCGGCAAAAACGGCGGTTTTGAACTCGGGACGCGGATCGCGACCTGGTTTTTCCAGCTCACGCAGAATATCGGTCACCGTCGGTAGACCAAATTGGGCATCGGTAAACTGGGAGGCGGGTACGCTGCGCAGGGTTTCACCATTGCCCATCAGCTCACGGATGGTGAGGCCGGTGGCGGTCAAGATCCGCTGCACCAGGGGGTAGGACTCCGGGTGTACCGTCGAGGCATCCAATGGGTTCTCGCCATCGTTGATACGCAAGAAGCCGGCGCACTGCTCGAACGCTTTTGGCCCCAGACGTGGCACTTCCAACAACTGGGCGCGCCGAACAAAGCGGCCATTCTGGTCACGATAGGCCACCACATTCTGCGCCAAGGTTTTGCTCAGACCCGCCACCCGAGTCAGCAGCGCCACCGAGGCGGTGTTCAAATCGACGCCGACGGCGTTTACGCAGTCTTCCACCACCGCATCCAGACGGCGCGCCAGCTGACTTTGCGAAACATCGTGCTGATATTGGCCCACGCCGATGGCTTTTGGCTCGATTTTCACCAGCTCCGCCAGCGGATCTTGCAAGCGACGCGCAATCGACACCGCGCCGCGCAGTGACACATCCAGATCCGGAAACTCCAGAGCCGCTAGCTCGGAGGCAGAATAGACTGACGCGCCCGCTTCGCTAACCGTCACTTTCTGCGCCTGGATCTCCGGATAGCGTTGTAGCATCTCGGCGGTAAAGCGATCGGTTTCTCGCGAGGCAGTGCCGTTACCAATGGCAATCAGCGCCACCTGATGTTTGAGGCACAGCGCCGCTACCACGTGCAACGCCTTTTCCTGCTGACCGGTGTGCGGATATACGGTGGCGGTATCCACCAGCTTGCCGGTGGCATCCACCACCGCCACTTTCACCCCAGTACGCAGGCCCGGATCCAGACCCATGGTGGCCTTGGCACCGGCTGGCGCGGCCATCAGCAGATCGCTGAGGTTCCGGGCAAACACATTGATGGCTTCCGCTTCTGCCTGCTCGCGCACGCTGGCCATCAACTCGGTCTCCATATGTAACAGAATTTTGATCCGCCACGCCCAGTTAATGACTCCTTGACGCCAGCTGTCGGCCGGAGCGGTGCCCAGACGGACCTGATAATGTTCGGCAATCAGGGTTTCACAATAACTACTACGGCGACCCTCTTCCTGCTGCGGATCGGCATTGAGGCTCAGTTGCAAAATGCCTTCGTTACGGCCACGAAACATCGCCAGCGCGCGGTGTGAAGGCACCTTGGCGACCGGCTCATGGTGGGCAAAGTAATCACGGAACTTCGCACCTTCCTCTTCTTTGCCGCTCACCACCTGCGCTACCAGATCGGCGTTTTGCCACAAATAAGTGCGGATTTTATGCAGCAACGCAGCATCTTCGGCAAAACGCTCCATCAGGATATAACGCGCGCCATCGAGTGCCGCTTTGGTGTCAGCGACCCCTTTATCGGCATCGATATACGCCAGCGCGGCTTGCTCAGGCTCTTGCTGTGGATCGTGCCACAACAGATCGGCCAGCGGCTCTAACCCAGCTTCAATGGCTATCTGACCGCGCGTACGGCGCTTAGGCTTGTACGGCAGGTACAGGTCTTCCAACTCGGTTTTGTTGTCAGCCGCCAGAATCGACTGCTCCAGCTCGGCACTGAGTTTGCCCTGCTCACGGATCGATTTCAGAATGCTCTGGCGGCGATCATCCAGTTCACGCAGGTACAACAGGCGGGTTTCCAGATTACGCAGTTGGGTATCATCCAGACCGCCGGTCACTTCCTTACGATAACGGGCGATAAAAGGGACGGTGTTCCCCTCATCCAGCAGCCGAATAGCGGCTGTCACCTGCTCTGGGCGGGCATTTAGCTCGCCAGCAATCACATGACTCATGGGTGTATTCATAGGCAGACTCAGATTCATCCTATTATTTTGAGTGACAGCCGACTTTTATACGTTTGTGCGTGGCAAAATACCAGCTGTCCGTATGCAGAAACCGGCCCGGATCAGGGTTGCCGGTCTGTACAGTTCACGAATCCGGAATAAGACCACAACCGTAATGGCAAAAGCACACTATATTACCCGTGAGGGCTGGATGGCTCTGGATCAGGAGCTGAAATACCTGTGGAAAGTCGAACGGCCCCAAGTCACCCAAGCGGTGTCGGAAGCGGCCGCCATGGGCGACCGCTCCGAAAATGCCGAATATATCTATGGCAAGAAACGGTTACGGGAAATTGACCGTCGGGTTCGTTTTCTCAGTAAACGGCTCGATGAGCTAAAAATTGTCGACCCAAGTCCACAGCAAGAGGGCAAGGTGTTCTTTGGCGCGTGGGTACGGCTGGAAAATGACGCCGGTGCAGAGAAGGTATACCGCATTGTGGGAGCGGACGAATTTGATCCGGCCAAAAACTGGATCTCCATCAACTCACCGGTAGCACGGGCGTTAATCGGCAAAACACTGGATGACGAAATTGAGGTCAATACCCCATCCGGACAGGTGAGTTATCTGGTGTTGGAAATTAGCTACCAGCCACTCTCTCAGTAAAGCGGCGTTAGATGGAATTTGTAACAATTTCCGGTGCGGGAATTAGGTGAACTTGCATACAATACGCTCAGTGATTGTTTATGACTATAACACACCTGCTTTCCCGCATTTCCGTGTGATGAATTAGCCTTTTGGAGTATGACTATGCAAGAAAACCACAAAATCCTCGTGGTCGATGATGACATGCGCTTACGCGCCCTGCTGGAACGTTACCTGACTGAACAGGGGTTCGTGGTACGCAGCGTGGCGAATGCGGAGCAAATGGATCGCTTACTGGTGCGGGAAAGTTTCCACCTGATGGTGCTGGATCTGATGCTGCCGGGTGAAGATGGTCTGTCGATTTGTCGTCGCTTGCGTAGTCAGGACAACAATATTCCGATCATCATGCTGACCGCCAAAGGCGATGAAATTGACCGGATCGTGGGTCTGGAAGTGGGTGCCGATGACTATCTGCCAAAACCATTTAACCCGCGTGAGCTGCTGGCGCGTCTGCGTGCGATTTTGCGCCGCCACACCACCGAGCTGCCAGGAGCGCCGTCGCAAGAAGAAGCGGTGATCGAATTTGGGCCATTCCGCCTGAATCTGGGAACCCGTGAAATGTTCCGTGGTGATGAAGCCATGCTGCTGACCAGTGGCGAGTTTGCGGTATTAAAAGCGCTGGTAACCCATCCGCGTGAACCGCTGTCCCGTGACAAGCTGATGAATCTGGCCCGTGGCCGTGAATACAGCGCCATGGAGCGTGCCATCGACGTACAAATCTCCCGCCTGCGTCGCATGCTGGAAGAAGATCCGGCCCGTCCTCGCTACATCCAGACCGTCTGGGGCCTGGGTTATGTGTTTGTACCGGACGACCATAAAGCATAATGTTCAGACTGTTGCCGCGAAGTACCTTCGCCCGCACTCTGCTGATGATGGTGGTGTTGCTGCTAATTTGCATGCTCACCACCTACATGGCAGTGATGAACTTTGCCATCCGCCCCACGGTGTCGCAGTTTAACCGGATGGTCGCCTATGAAATCAAACTGGCAGCCAAGATAGACAAACAGGCGTCGCCGCATGTGCGGCAAATCCTGCGTAATGAGCTGGCCGCCGATTTGGATATTCAGCTCTATACCGAGCAAGAAGCGATGAAGATGGGACTGGCGAATGCCGGTCATTATCCGTTTTTAGACCGCGAGTTCAGCCGTCTGTTTAACAAGCAGGTGGATGTCCGACTGGAAACCGGCTCCGAATTTTTCGTGCTGTGGTTGCATGATCCAACCGATGCCGACAGCGATCTCTGGTCACGCATCCCGCTGATTGAACTGCGTCAGGAAGCCTTTGCTCCGCTGTTTCGCTATATCTTCGCTATTTTCCTGCTGATCTTAGCAGGCGCGTGGGTGTTTATTCGCCTGCAAAACCGTCCGCTGGTCGAGCTGGAAAAAGCGGCGCTGCGGGTTGGCCGGGGGGAATATCCGGATGAACTGCCGGAGCAAGGGGCCTCGGAAGTGCGATCGGTGATCCACTCATTTAACGTGATGAGCCGCGGTATCAAGGCGCTGGCACAAGACCGTAACTTGATCTTGGCCGGGATCAGCCATGACCTGCGCACACCGCTAACGCGGATCCGTCTGGCAACTGAGATGATGAGTCCTGAGGACGATTACTTGTCCGAATCCATCAATAAGGACATTGACGAGTCGAACGAGATCATCGGCCAGTTTATCGACTTTTTGCGCGCGCAAAACGGCGATATGCCGACCGAGCCATACGACCTGAACCATTTGGTCAGTGAAGTGGCCACCGCCGAGAGCAATGAAGATCACATGATTAATGTCGATCTGTCTCATGAGGTGTTGCTGTGTAACATCCATCCGCTCTCCATCAAACGGGCGATTGCCAATATCGTGACCAACGCTATCCGCTACGGTAACGGGATGATCAGCATGAGCAGTGGCGTAGATGACAAAGGCTGGGTCTGGGTACAGGTGGAAGATAACGGCCCGGGGATCGCCGCCGCCGATCAGGAAAAGCTATTCCAGCCCTTTGTGCGCGGTGATGAAGCGCGCGGTAGCAGCGAAGGCTCGGGACTGGGACTGTCCATCCTTAAGCGGATCATCGATGCCCACCACGGCACCATTACGCTAGGCCGCAGTGCCGAGCTGGGCGGTTTGTCGATGCGCATCTCACTGCCGCGAGTGCATGAGCAAGATGCGATGACGAAATCGGTGCAATCCGGTAAGAAAACCAGCTAACGTCTACGGCCAGCGCTCTCCTGCTACCAGCTCTCTCGCCTCCCTCCCTTGATTGTTAGGTTGGGAGGTTTTTTTTACTTTTTTTACCGCAAAGGCCGCACAGCGAAGTGAGCCGGGGATTACGTTTTGGTGCGAAATGAGGCTTTCGGACGCGGATGTACCGAATACCAATAGCGGCAGACGATCACTTTGCCATGCAGCGCCATACGGTGATTGACCGCGGTTAAGGCATTAGGAAATGGTGGGTAGAACAGCGGACACTCCTCTTTGCTTTCCCATTGCCCTTCGATCAGCGCTTCCCCCTCCGACTCCAGTAACACCGGCGTGGGTTCAGCGGCCGACGCGTCCTCATCTTGCGCTTCGGGATCATAAGGCAATAGCTCGCCCTGCCCGTCATGGCTATCAATCGCACGTTGATGCGGCGCTGCCTCGGTGGGCGCGGTTTGTGGGATCCGCTCACGCACCTGATTGTCATGCCCAGCCTGTTCGGTTGGCGGGTTTACCGAGGTGGGCAGAACCGAAACGGCCTGATGGGTCGGGCTGACATTCATCACCTGCATCTACTTCCGTGGTTATAAAACAGTTATCCGGGCTGACTGGCGGTACAAAACGCCTCGATCAGTGCGGCACAGTCGCGTGGCTGCGCGATAAAAGGTGCGTGAGCCGATTCAGTCAGGATTTGGGCCTGTGACTGTGGCCAGTAACGACTGACACTGTCCACCACCTGTTGTGGCACTAACGCGTCCAGTCGCCCATAAATGCGCAGTGCCGGCATACTCAAACCAGCCAATTGCGACCTATGATCTGTGTCGGCCAGCAGATCCAGACCTTTAGCCAGAACTGCGGTAGAAGGTGCCGGTAATGCCAGTACCGCCTCTTTCAGCCAACGTGTATCTTGGCGAGCGCTGCGAGTACCGAGGGTTTGTAACGCCAAAAAACCACTCACAGTTTTGGCATAATCGGTTTCCAGTTGGCGACGAAAATCGGCCAGCACCGCCGGTTTGATCCCGCGCCACTCACCGTCGGCGACAAAGCAGGGTGAAGAGGCCAGCGTGATCAGCTGACTGATCCGCTGCGGCGCGTGTAACGCGGCCTGCGTCGCGACCAGCCCCCCCAATGACCAACCAAGCCAAATAGCGCGCTCTGGTGCCTGCGCCAATACGCTATCAGCCATCTGTGCCAGACTTAACGGGGCAAAATCCTGACTTCGGCCATAGCCCGGTAAGTCCACCAGATGCAGGCGAAATTGCGAAGCAAGTTCCGTCACCAGTGGCTGCCAAACTGCGCTGTTCAATCCCCAACCGTGCAACAGCACAAGATCGCGCGCTCCTTGCCCTTGTGTCTGCCAGAATAATCGTTGCATGCTCTACACTCGTTCTATATTGGATGATAAGCGCCGCACTGGCGCCCAACAGGAGCTGCCTAATGCGCCTGCCTGCTTTTATGCTGCCGACCTGGACATTACCGACGTGGGCACGGCCCATACAGCTCAATGCCCCGTGCCTGCTGTGCCAACAGCCGCTATTTCGCGCCGCCGATGCCCTTTGCTACCGCTGCCAGCATAATCTACCGCACACGCACTGGCCCTGCCCGCAATGTGGCTTACAGCGCAGTACGGCCAATAGCCCGTGTTATCGTTGCCGTCACCATTCGCCCCCGTGGCAAACGTTAGTGGCCGTCAGCGACTATTGTGCCCCGTTAGACCGGCTGCTGCACCGCTTTAAATACCGTGGTCAGTTCTGGCTGGCAACCCCGCTGGCGCGCTTATTATTACTCGCCTTGCTGGCACACCGACGTGCACAGGCGACGCCGTGGCCGGATCTGCTACTGCCCGTTCCCTTGCATCGACAGCGGCACTGGCGGCGAGGTTTCAACCAAACAGCGCTTCTGGCTCGGCCGCTGTCACACTGGCTGCAAATCCCGCTCGATTCAGACGTACTGATACGTTATAAGGAAAGTCAGGCCCAGCATACGCTGGGACACACCGAGCGCCAGACCAATGCTCAGCACAGTTATGCCGTGACCCGTCCACTCACTGGACTGCGGGTTGCCTTGCTGGATGATGTGGTGACTACCGGTGCTACTGTCCGGGCGCTAAGCCAGATGTTGCTGGCACAAGGCGCGAGCGAGGTGCATATCTGGTGTCTGTGTCGGACCCAGTAAGCCTCTACTCAGTGCCGGTGAAAAGGTGTATGATGATTAACCAAGTAAATGAGTCAACTATTGGGACCCGCCATGATCCGTATTACTGATACTGCACAAGCGCATTTCAGCAAGTTGCTGGCGCAACAGGCTGAAGGCACGAATATCCGTGTTTTTGTTGTTAATCCGGGCACGCCGAATGCAGAGTGCGGCGTCTCCTACTGTCCGGCCGATGCCGTGGAGATCAATGATACCGAACTGAAGTTTGACGGTTTCTCCGCCTATGTCGATATCATGAGCGCCCCGTATCTGGAAGACGCTGAAATTGACTTTGTCACCGATCAATTAGGCTCGCAGCTGACGCTAAAAGCGCCGAATGCCAAGATGCGTAAAGTGGCCGACGATGCACCACTGGCTGAGCGCGTCGAGTATATGCTGCAATCACAAGTGAACCCGCAACTGGCCGCCCACGGTGGTCGAGTATCATTGGTGGAGATCACCACCGACGGTTACGCCATCGTCCAGTTTGGTGGCGGCTGTAACGGCTGCTCGATGATTGATGTCACCTTAAAAGAAGGCATTGAGAAAGAGCTGCTGGCACAATTTGAGGGCGAGCTGAAAGGCGTGAAAGACGTTACCGAGCATCAGCGCGGCGATCACTCCTTCTACTGATTCTCCCCGTTTGCTCCCCGCCGTTGATAGCGAGTATTCGCGAGTGCGCCATCATACTGGGCGCACTCGCACTATCAGGCCGACATTCCTAACGCAGGCAATAACACCCGTTGCCGGTAATATTCCAAACTGACCCCGCGCAGCAGTAAAAACATCAGCAAAGCGAGCCATAGGCCATGATTACCCCACACCGGCACGGCCAGCCACACAGTCAGCAGATAACCGACCCCAGCAAGTAGCATGCTGTTACGCATTTCACGGCCACGGGTCGCGCCAATAAATAGCCCATCCAACAGATAGCAACCCATACCTACCAGCGGCAGCAGCCACAGCCAAGGTAAAAATGTCCGCGCCTGCGCGCGCAGCACCGGCAAACTGGTCAACAGATCAATGATCTGGCCACCCCACAGCCAGTAACTGGCGCTAAACAGCAGCGCCACCGCCAGCGCCTGACGACAGGCCGCCTGCCACACCTGTTGCAGATGACGCGTACTGCGCGCGCCGATGGCGTGACCGGCCAAGGCTTCCACCGCGTAGGCAAAGCCATCCAGCGCAAAGGCGGTAAACGTGAGGAAGTTCAGCAGCAGCGCGTTCACCGCCACCACCTCACCGCCCAAACGGGTGCCGAGAACGGTAAAGGCCGCAAAACACAGTTGCAGCACCAATGAACGCAAAAAAATGTCGCGGTTTAATCCTAACAAACGCCCAATACCTGCCGACCACTGTCGGCAACCGGCACGTAAACTAATCCCACCACGATGCAGGTAATAGCGCACCAATCCCAGCCCTAGCCCCAGAGTCAGGTATTCTGCGCCTACACTGGCCACCGCCGCACCGCGTACCTGCCAGCCGGCATACCACACCAGATAGATATCCAGCACAATATTGAGCAGATTGCCCCACACCAAGAGTAACACCGGCGCTTTCATCTGTTGCATACCGAGTAACCAACCGAGCAGCACCAGATTTGCCAGCGTGGCCGGCGCCGCCCAGAAGCGTACCGACAGATAAATCTGCGCCTGCTGCGCCAGCTCACCTTGCGCGCCACTCAGTTGCAAACCGAACTGCGTCAACGGAGTACGCAAGAGCCATAAACTGATGCCAATCAGCAACCCCAGAAACAAGGGTTGTAGCAGCGCCCTTGCCATGGCCGTCGCGTTATCCGCGCCCTTGGCCTGCGCAGTCATGCCGGTGGTGCTCATGCGCAGGAAATTGAACATCATGGTGATAAAGGTGATCACCATGCTGCCCACGGCGACTGCCGACAGATACAGCGCATTATCCAGATGGCCCATCACGGCAGTATCGACCAATCCCAACAAGGGAATGGTGATGTTAGATAAGATCATCGGCAAAGCTAATTGCCACAGCCGCCGATCGACGGCGGAAAACCAAGAGCGTGTCACGGCCTGTACCTACAAAACATCAATCATGTCCCTACAAAACATCAATAAAGATCTATTCGATTAAGGTCTACTCGATGAAAAACCTCGCCCATTCGGACCATTTTACTGGTCACGCTAACCTCGGGCAGAAACGTGAAATTCTCACGGACTTTAGTGTACGCGACAGTTTCTGTGTGCTGGCCAAGATGCAACGGGCTGCGCCAATTACGCCGACGGGGATAGGCGCTAAGGCACATTGACCCATAAAAAAACCCGCCGTAGCGGGTTTTTAGCATAGCACTGATATTCACGCGATTATCTATCTGCGTGATTGTCCGCCGGCGATCACATCCAATCGCTATTACGGATCACACCGACCGCCAGACCTTCAATGGTCAGCGACTGGGTACGCAAATCAACCACAATGGGAGCAAATTCTTCGTTTTCAGCATGCAGCAACACTTGGTTACCACGACGCTCCAGACGCTTAACGGTGACATCATCTTCTACCCGCGCCACCACAACCTGACCGTTACGGACATCCTGCGTCTTATGCACGGCCAGCAAATCGCCATCGAGGATCCCGATATTTTTCATCGACATCCCATTCACCCGCAGCAGAAAATCGGCGCTCGGTTTAAACATCGCTGGATCGACCTGATAATGGCCTTCCACATGCTGCTGCGCCAAAATCGGTTCACCGGCTGCCACCCGGCCAATCAGTGGTAAACCATCATTGGCGGCCTCTTCAACCGCCAGTTCGGCTAACAGACGGATCCCGCGCGATGCGCCCGCCACTATTTCAATGGCACCCTTACGCGCCAGCGCTTTCAGGTGTTCTTCTGCCGCATTCGGCGAGCGAAAACCCAGATCACGGGCAATTTCAGCCCGAGTCGGCGGCATGCCCGTTTGCTCGATATGATCACGGATCAGATCGTAAACCTGTTGCTGTCGTTCGGTCAGTGGCTTCATCGTCTTATCCTGTCTGTTTATACAGTCATACTGGCAGTATATACAGGACTTGGGCGGTTGAAAACCCCGCAATCACCATGGCCAGAGAATAATTCCCCACACCAGCGGCACCAGCACCAACGCCACGAAAACGGCTGCCGATCCCATATCTTTAGCCCGACCAGCCAGTTCATGATATTCATCGCCAATCCGGTCAACCACGGCCTCTACCGCACTGTTCAGCAGCTCGGCTATCAACACCAACGCCACCGCCATGATCATCAGCACCTGTTCGGTTGCCGTCACCGGCAGGAAAAAGGTCACCGGGATCAGGATCAACGCCAAAAACACTTCTTGGCGGAAGGCCGCCTCATACTGAAACGCCTGCCGGAATCCCTGCCAGGAATAAATGGCGGCCTTATACACGCGTCTTAAGCCGGTATTTTTCTGCATGTCAGTTTTCATCCTATGCTTGCACAAGCTACGTTTATCCCATCACTGAGAGGGGTCTTTCTTTTATTGTTGAATATTTATTGTTGAACATTGTTGAATTGTTAACGTTCCATGTTACGCGGTGGTGTTGCACACACGCAGATCCTGTGTTGCCTGACGCTCTTTTAAATTTTAAGTTTCCGGTTTTGCCGTATTGGCGTGTTAGTGCCGATTCAAATCCTTCGCTACCCACAGCATAACAGCGCCGAACCGGTGGCTATCTTGCAGCAAATTCGGTCAGACGACACTGGCATCAACATGGTCACACAGATCTTACCAGTGATTTCTGGTATTCTTGCTCGGTTGTATTGACGTTGAGGTCCCACCATGTCCGGTTGGAAGCGTATTTATCACAAATTTCTCGATCTGCCGCTGTCATTGCTGGTTAAAAGCAAGCTGATCCCGGCCGATCCGATCCAAGAGCTGCACATCGATCCGGCCCGGCCGATCCTGTATGTACTGCCTTATAAGTCTGACACCGATTTACTGACTCTGCGTCGTTATTGTCTGGCGCAACATCTGCCCGATCCGTTGACCCCGCAGACGCTGAATGGTCAGACACTGCCTAGCTATGTTTTTATCGATGAACGCCCACGGGTATTTAAGAGCCGAGCACCGAAGCAAGAGTCGATCGCCTTATTTCATGACTATCTGAACCTGCACCGCCAAGATCCAGAGCTGGATGTGCAGATGGTGCCGGTCACCGTGTTGTGGGGCCGCGCGCCCGGTCACGAAGGCCGCTTAGAGTTACCGCAACTGCGCCTGCTGAACGGGATCCAGAAACTGTTCGCCGTGCTCTGGCTCGGTCGCGACAGCTTCGTGCGTTTTTCTAACTGCGTTTCGCTGCGCTACATGGCTGACCAGCACGGTACCGACCAAACCATCGCCCAGAAACTGGCGCGGGTGGCCCGCATTCACTTCTCGCGTCAGCGCTTGGCCGCTGCCGGCCCGCGACTGCCCGATCGCAAAGCCCTGTTTAATCAGTTACTGCACTCCAAAGCCATCGAAAAAGCGGTGGCAGATGAAGTCAGCAGCAGCAATATTTCGCCGGAAAAAGCCCGACAAAAAGCCATCGGCATGATGGAGGAGATCGCCGCCAATTTCTCCTATGAGCTGGTGCGCATTGGTGACCGTTTCCTCGGCTGGCTATGGAACCGCCTGTATCAAGGCATCAATGTCGAGCATGCCGAACGCGTGCGTAAGCTGGCGCAAGACGGCCACGAAATCGTGTACGTACCGTGCCATCGCAGCCACATGGACTACCTGCTGCTCTCTTACGTACTCTACCACCAAGGGCTGGTGCCACCGCACATCGCCGCCGGGATCAACTTGAACTTCTTCCCCGCCGGCCCAATTTTCCGGCGTGGCGGGGCGTTTTTCATCCGCCGCAGCTTTAAAGGCAACAGATTGTATTCTACGGTATTTCGTGAATATATGGCGGAGCTTTTTGCCCGCGGATATTCGGTGGAATACTTTATTGAGGGCGGTCGTTCCCGAACCGGTCGTCTGCTGGAGCCAAAAACGGGCACCCTGAGCATGACCCTACAGGCCATGCTGCGCGGTTTACAGCGCCCGATTTCGATTGTGCCGGTGTATATCGGCTACGAGCACGTGATGGAAGTGGGCACCTATGCCAACGAACTGCGCGGGGCGGCTAAGGAAAAAGAGAACCTGTTGCAGGTGCTACGCACCTTGCGCAAACTGCGCAACCTCGGTCAGGGCTACGTGAATTTCGGTGAACCGATCCCGCTGATGCCATACCTAAACCAACATGTGCCGCAATGGCGTGATGCGATTGATCCTATTGAACCGCAGCGCCCGCAATGGTTAGCACCAACGGTGAATGATCTGGCCCATCAGATCATGGTGCACATCAATAATGCGGCGGCGGCCAATGCCCTCAACCTGACGGCGACCGCGCTGCTGGCCTCACGTCAACGCGCCCTGACCCGTGCGCAGCTGTTAGAGCAGCTGGAGTGCTATCAACAACTGCTGCAAAACGTACCTTACTCCGCAGAGTGTACGGCGCCAAACCAAACGCCAGAAGAGATGCTGGCGCATGTGATGACGCTGGATAAACTGCAAGTCGAGCATGACAGTCTGGGTGACATCATGCTGCTGGATCGCAAGCAAGCGGTGTTGATGACCTATTATCGTAACAACATCCAACACATGTTGATGCTGCCATCACTGGTCGCCAGTGTGGTGATTTGTCAGCAACGGGTCACCCGTGAGCGCATTCACGACACGGTTAACGGGTTGTACCCGCTGATCCAAGCCGAGCTGTTCATGCGCTATGAGGCGGCCGAGCTACCAGCGTTGACCGAACGCATTATTGCCGAGCTGCTGCGCCAACAACTGATTTGTGCCGACGCTGATGAGTTGGTGCTCAACAACGCGCGGATCCGTCCGTTGCAATTGTTGGCAGCGGGGGTACGTGAAGCGCTGCAACGCTATGCCATCACGCTGGCACTGCTGAACACCGACAGCACTATCAGCCGCGACGCGCTGGAAAGCGAAAGTCAGCTGATTGCCCAGCGACTGTCAGTGCTGCACGGTATCAATGCGCCAGAGTTCTTCGACAAAGCGGTGTTTGCAGCGCTGATTAACACGTTGCAAACCTTAGGCTGTATCGACGACCAACAGCACGGGGTCGCCGACAAAGTCGCGGCGCTGCACGCGCTGCTCAGTCCACAGCTGTCACCGGAAGTGCGGTTGACCATCGACAGCGCGGTCAGTGTCCGTCTGAGCGCGTCGGCCGCCGAGTGATCATGCCGCCAGCTACAACAATCAGTGCACCTCGCTAACGGCGTGGTAAAACGCGCGCAATAAAAAGGACGTCCACTAGGACGTCCTTTTTTTAGCCACTCAAACACGAATCTCAGCGCGGCATCTCATCAATAATCAGTGCAGCAAATAACTGGAGGCAATGCCGCAAAACAGCACCATCCCCACATAGTTATTGTTTAAAAACGCCTGAAAACACGCATCACGCTCACGCGCTTTGAGCAGCTGCTGCTGATAAACAAACAGCGCTGCACAGCCCAGCAGTGACCAGTAATACAGGCTACCCAGCTGACTGAGCATGCCGACCCAGACCAACAGCAACAACGTAGCCAGTTGCAGTAATCCGATGATCAATTTGTCGAAGCGGCCAAATAAAATCGCCGTCGATTTGATCCCGATGCGTAAATCATCATCGCGATCCACCATCGCGTACTGAGTATCATAAGCCACCGTCCAGCAAATATTGGCCAACAGCAGCAACCAGCAACTCAGTGGCAGCAGGTTCATCTGAGCGGCAAACGCCATCGGGATCGACCAGCCAAACGCCACCCCCAGCACCAGTTGCGGCAGATGGGTCACCCGCTTCATAAACGGGTAGACAAAGGCCAGCGCCAACGCCACCAGCGACAGCACGATGGTCAGGTTGTTCAAGGTCAGCACCAGTAAAAAAGCCAGGGCGACCAACGCCACAAACAGCCAGCGCGCCTCGGCCGGTTGAACCGCACCACTGGGTAACGGCCGCTGGGCGGTACGCTGCACGTGACCATCAAAATTACGATCGGCATAGT